>CAVJBW010000094.1:0-5923 GCA_963647625.1 Lachnospiraceae bacterium | reverse complement strand
CTTTTACCACGACTAAAGTACAGATAGGTTCCGCCTGCTGCATCTTTAGATCCGGTATAGTCACTCGAAGTCAGATTAAGGGCACTTTCTTCTCCAAAGAGATTGACGCTTTCATAATCAAGAGGTGCCTTGGTAGAGCCCTTGACAATTTGCATATCTGTTGTAAGTGGTTCTCCAAGACTTTGATCCTTCGTATAATACAAGGTCAACCAGCCTACGCTACTAACATAATTGTTCAAATCGCCAGCATTTCCTGACAGATTGGCTACATAATTGTAGGCGATATAATCATCTCCATTTTTGGTGCTTATGGTATCTACAATATGATTTGGCACTGGAGAATATTTTGCTACCTGAGCTTCATTTTCTGAGAACAAGGTATAAATGGCCATTCCCAAGGTAACCGCCGTCATAGCAATGGTAATAAAGACAAATGAGGTCTCTAGGAAATGCCATGCAGTTCCTACTTTGGTATTTGCTAACATGGAACCTTTTCCTGTAATCTTGTAATAGAAGGCTTTATATATACTAGGATTATTTCCTAGCAAATCATCTGCATAAGTAAGATTTTCACCAATTAAATTAATGGATACTTTGGAAACTTTTTTGGTAACTGCTATTGCACCATCTTTGAACTGCTTGGCCATGATACGTTCCCCTATTTCTCCTCCGACCATGAGCAGGGTTGCAATCGTTCCAGAGACTACAGTTGGAATGGCATAAAATGCCATAAAATCATACCACTTATATTCTCCTGATGACGGCTGAAAGATCCTACTAATATCATAAGACCAGCTTTCTCCGCTTGAAGCATATTTCTTAGTAGAAGCGCTTGTTAAAGCAACTCCATTTTCAAAGACGGATCTGTCTACGCCTTCATAGATAGAGACCTTGTCAAATCCGGAAAGCGCCTGGCTGATTTCTTCAAAATCATCTTTCTTAGCACTGCCATCGTCTAAGGTTACTCTTGAAATAACCTGCTGCAATCCCACATTGTTCACCTGAGAACTTAATTTGTTTCCCATAAAGTAAGCAAGAGTATAGAGTTCCGTATCTTCTACTTCGCTTTCGTCTCTCATAAAGAAATCAAGCATGGTTCCATCGGCATATTCAATACTGTCAAGATAAGCCACCAAAGCTGCATCTACAATATCACTTGTTACCTCTGTAGCTTCCATACTTTCTTCCGTGGCAGAAACCATTTCTTCTTCTGTCATATCTTTTGAAATGCCTTCTAGGCTATCTTGTGCAACCTCAAGACTATCGCTTACCGCATCCTCATCTAAGGTTAATTCTCCCTCATCACCTGTACAATATTTTTCCTTAATTGCGCTTAAATTTTCATTAAAATTGTTCCAGGTAAGGCGAAAAGCGTCTGCATATTCGCCATAATCTGCAGCCATTGCCTTGTAAGCCTTGTTCGGCGTTGGATAGGAGTCCATATAAAGGTCTACAAGATAATCCTCATCAGAGGCAGACATTTTTTCAATCCACTTCTGGTCGCTTGAGCTAGCTCCTGCTAGGAATAAAAGCTGCTGAATATCTAGGATAAAAGCAGAATATCCTTGCATAAAAATCTTGGTAATATCTTCCGTATCTTCAAGATCGCACTTTAGCAGATAGTCTCCCATATAGCTTTCTGAATCATCTTCATAAAATTTATTTAAGATATCATGAACCATGACTGCAACAGCAGAATCTGCCTTATAGTTGGTTCGATAGGCATTAATCATAGGAATCAGGCCATCAATAGTTGCTGAAACATTTTCCTTGGTCTGCTCCATCAAGGTTTCATAGTCTGAAAAGCTATATTTTCCATTCATATTCATAGCAGAAATATCTGTTATGGCATCGCTTTTGTTTGGAGAGGATTTGTAGCCCAAATACATACCACTACCGGATAAGGACTCATTTAAATTCTCCTCTGACATAAGCTTGTATCCTTGAGCTTTCAGCTTGGTCTCAGCATCCTGAGCCGAGCTTGCCTCGCAAACAATAAGATCTGAGACATAGGATTGCTTGCTAGTTGCCGCAAGAGAACTCGTGCAGGTTCCAAATCCAATCGTTATAGACAAAACAATACTAACGATAGCACTTAATATTTTTTTAGACATTAGAAGATCCCTCCTTTTGGCCTTTTTTTCCTTTTCTCTTTCGAATCCCTTTTCCAACAAAGTGGGACAAGATAGCAAATATAATGATGCAGCATCCACATACCAAGGCATAGGTTCCATGAGAGAATACACTTCCTACATAAGCATTGGTATCTGTACCATAGAAAAGATAAGTTCCATTCTTGTCATCTGAGTAGGTATATCCTGCTTTTGCATTGGTAAGATTCAAGGCTGACTTCTCACCGAATAAGGAGAGAGCTGTGCTGTCTTTAGGAACATCACTCGAGCCATATTGCACTTTGAAGTCTGCAACAATCGGATCTCCCGCTGCTGCATCCTTGGTGGTATAAAGGGCAAGCCATTGTTTTCCTACATCTCCATTGAGATCGCCATAACTTCCCATGGCTTTGGTCTTCTTTGTTACTAGCTGTGCTTCTTCACGATTACACTTTGCAGCCGTGTAATAGGTAAATACTTTTTCGTCTGTTTCATCCACCCCTTGATTCACCATATGCATAGGAATCGGTGAAAAATCGACATGATAATATTCCTGTAAGTCCTCATAGGTGCTCCAAAGAGAAGCCACTGCAAGAGCTAGGGTAATACATGTTGCTGCAATCCCAATCATCCTTAAGGTATTTGCCAAAGACTCGGTAGAAGCTAGTGGCTGGTAATCTGCTATAAGTGAAGAGTCATAGATCTTATTAAGGTCATCAATATTTTCAATTGCATCATCCATTGCGCCTGTTGCCGCATTAATTACATCATCCACCTCATTCGTGGCTGGCGATTGGGTGACTTCAAAAAATGCCATGGCCTTTGAAGTTTCAAATCTGCTACATACAATTGCTTTTTTAAGTCCCCATACTGCAAGGGTTGTAGCAAGGGATAATCCTGCTGCCACATACAATACCTTTGTGGTTTCAGAAATCGAATCTGTCCAATACTCCATGGCATCCTTGTCTGTAGAGCTTTGAAGTCGTTGGGCCTCTGAGGTAAGAGCAACGCTATCCGAAAAGATCGAGCGATCAATCCCCTCATAGATAGACACTGCATCACCATTTAGAGATGAAACATCAATCATTTTTTCTGCTTCCTTGGTTGCTGCATCATCATTGATTCCTAGATTGACAACCTGCTGCATGGATAAAAGTTCGAGACAAGCTCTCTGTCCTTCTGTCAAGGAAGCAACCAATGGATAAAGCATATATCGATCTTCATTTTCCAAATCATAATCGTCACTAGTCAGCAATTCGCTCAGGGCCACATCATCATTTTCTAGTAGCTTCAAGGTCTCATATTGAGTACCTGCAGCAAGCCACTGTGCAATAGAATCTTCGTTTGATTTTTCAAATGCTTCTAGTTCTTCTTTTTCACTATCGAATTGAGCCTCTGCTTGTGTATAGGTTTCTAGATATTCTCTGTATTCTTCCAATCCTGACGCAATTATCTTTGCCCCACTGTCATACTCACCAGACAGCTGTTTTACAGCTTGAGACATGGTCAGATCTTCCTCGTCCATGAGCTCTTCTACCATCTCATCATAGGTCTTAGCCTCTTGGTAGCGCTCGGTCCATAGAGAGTCCTGATCATCTGTTGCCATTGCAATGATTTGTTCCATAGCAACCATAGCTGTACCGTTGCACTGCATCAAGATGGTGGTCAAATCGGCAATCTTATTTTGTTCCTTCTTGGAAAGTGCATCAAATTCTTCCTGACTATATTCTTCTTTTACTTTATTTAAAAGCAAATCTCCCATATAGCCTTCCGTGTCATCATCATACAAAAGGTTCAACAGTTCATTGGCTGTAATCGCACGCTGCTGTCCTTTTTTATAATTCTCTCGATATTCCTTGATGGCAACCAAAAAGTTGTCAATGAAGGCTGTAATCTTCGTCTTTTGTTCCTCTAAGATTACATTGTAATCTTCGATACTATAACCACCTTGCATGTTCATTACTTTCATATCTGTAATGGCTTCACTTGCATCCGAAGTTGTTTTATAGCCAAGATATACGGCTCTCTTGGTGGAAAGCGTCGCATCTGCTCCTTCATTTAAGTTGTTGTCAAGAACCTTATATCCCTTATTCTTGAGCCATTGTTTTGCTTCATCATCTGTCTCGCCATAAGAAAGAATGACATCCTTTACATATGTTTTACCTGTAATGGTCGATGAATATGCCACATGTGGCTGTGCCAAAAAGGTAAATGCTAGTACAAATGAAATTACTGCACTAATTAATCTTTTCATTTTTCTTTTTCCCTTTCTTATAAGTTGTTATTCCTACGATTACAATAAGGATCAGCGCCAAAAACAGAATAATAATCTTGATATTTCCAGAGCTGAAGATGGAGGCTGTCTTGTCATTTAAGACTTCCTCTTCCTCTTGGTTTTGTTCTGTTTCTTCTTCTGTTTCAGACTTATCTAAATCGTAAAACTCATCTGTCACCTCTTCGGATTCTTCTGCTGTCTCTTGCTCTTGCGAACCGTCTTCTTCCAAAGTCTCCTCGGGTGTATCTGTCTCTTCTTTGGTAGGTTCTATTTCATTTTCTTTCTCTGTCTCTTTTACTGTTTCAGAGGTGCTTTCCGTATCATCCTTACGATCCTTTTCCTGGCTCGCCGCCTCTTCCTTCTTACTTTCCTTTATCTTACCCAGGTAGGAAGCATAGAGCTTTTTTTCTCCAGCCGAGACGCAAGTGCATTTGTCCTTGCTTTTCTCCAGGCTCTTATAGGCCTTTGATGTCTTGGAAATGTTTTTATGAAAAGCCGCATAGACTCCGGCCCACTGCCCTAGCTGAAAGTCATCATCAAACATCTGTCCACTTGATAGGTCTATGAGATAAGAGCCTAAGCTTTCCTCTCTTGTGATCTTGATCTTGCCATCTTTCAGCTTAATTTTGTTAATAGCCTTAGATTTGTCATCGCTTCTTTGATAAGCAAGATAGGTTACTTTGCTTTTGTTGCTTGATAGGTCCGTTTCAAGATAATAATCAAAGCCTTTTGATACGGCAAGGCTAATGGCCTGGGCCTTCGTGCTAGCACTTACAATGGCCGCATCTGAAATATATCTTTTCACCCCATCATCTTTATACATTCTAAGATAGAGCTGATGTCCACTCAGTCCCTGATCTAGGTTGGCAAGCTTTCCTTCCTCTGTTCTCACCGGCACAGAGCCATCATTTTTCAAGGCCAACACCTTATCTTTACTAGAAAAACCAGCTTCTGTATCAAGTGTAAGAATAGGTTCTCCCGCCCTAGCACTTTTCGTCCAATAAAGATAAATTGCACTAGCGCCGGTTCCCTTGTTCAAGCTAACCGGAGAGACCAGCTTGTATGTGCTTCCCTGATAGGTCAGGCTACTTTGCTTCTTAGAGGATATTAACAGATCTGTGATTCCGCTTGTTCCCTTCTTGTAGCCTAGATAAACCATGGAGCCATCACTTGGATCACTGACTAGATTCATCCCTTGAAATAAGACGGTATAACCACTTTTTTCTAGATTTTCCTTGGCATTAGCTCCAGCCTTTATCGTGACTTGGGAGATATAAGTCTGATTCGCCCTCGCATCTGTTGAAAATCCTATCAAAATAGCAAGAGCTACGAACAGAAGTCCCGCCCATTTGATCAAATAATAATTCTTTTCTTTTTTCAATTCATCACCACCAAATATGCATTCTTATCCAACTTCTCATTATAATGTGACTACTTTATTTCGTCAACGTCATATACTTCAAAGCCAGGCAAAGCATTTTCCCTTATAGGAATAAAATTTCCTACAGGAAATAAAGCAGGCCACTGCCTATTGCAA
>CAVJBW010000093.1:0-6007 GCA_963647625.1 Lachnospiraceae bacterium | reverse complement strand
CTTTTCTAGTCATTATCGTTGAAATTACTATCTTTGCTATGGTAATATTATTTGGTAAAAAAGTCATATCCAAATCGAAGAAAAAGGAGTGAAGACTTTAGCTAAAATAAAAGTTAGTAAAATGAAAAATACAAATGGACGAAAAAGATGGCAGATTTTGATTGCAATACTTGCAATCATCAATTTGGTATGTTTATTCGTTTTCGACTATAAGATACCAGGAATCGGTTAGAAGAGGAGGCAATGATATGTGGGTCGATATTCATTCCCATATACTTCCTGGAATTGATGATGGAAGCAATGACTGGGAAGATACCATGGCTTTGGCTGAGCTAGCCTTAAGCGGAGGAAGTGACACTTTGGTATGCACGAATCACACCAATATTCCCGGTTTATTTGACAATTATGAATCCACTGAATTACAGGAGCTTTTTGATGAATTTGAAAAGCGCCTAGAAAAAGAGAAGATGCCTCTTCACATTCTGCGAGGAAATGAAATATTTGCCACTCCAGGAATACAAGGTCTGTTAAAAGAACGACGGGTCATTCCTTTGAATGGAACGAGATATTATTTGATTGAATTTCCTTTTGAAGAGGACCCGGATTTTATAACAGATATCTTATTTGGAATGCTTGCGGATGGATATTATCCGGTGCTAGCCCATCCGGAACGGTATGAATGTGTGCAAGAATATCCTTCTTTCGTCTTTCAATGGATGGAAAGAGGAGTCCTTACCCAGATCAACAAGCAAAGCCTATTAGGGCAGTTTGGAAGAAGCATTCGCCGCACAGCCTTGAGCTTGTTTGAACACAACCTCATCACCTGTATTGCTTCTGATGCTCATTCACCCCAAAGGCGTACAACGAACTTGTCGCAAATCGCCCGCTATTTGGAAGATACCTTTGGCATAGAAGCCGCGCAGATTTTGCTAAATGAAAATCCAAGAAGAATTATAAATGGGAAACCAATATCCAACCAATATATTCTTCCTTATTCAAATAAAGGTTGGTATTAAAGGAGTATTACATGAAAAAAACAAATTTGATTGGTCTTGTTATATTGATCATTGCCATTGCGCTTGCAGCCTTCATGGGAATTCGTCGAATTCAATCCAAGGCAGGCATGGCACCAATCATTCGAATGGATGAAAATAAAATCGAACTATCAGTAAAAGACGACGAAAGTGCCATCTTAAAAGGAGTAACAGCCACGGATGTCACCGATGGAGATGTTACAGACTCTCTGGTTGTAGAAAAAATATCTGGTTTCATGGAAGACGGAAGGCGAATTGCTACTTTAGCGGCATTTAATTCTGATAATCAAGTGGGAACCGCTACGAGAGAAATTGTCTATACCGATTACTCACCAACTAAATTTTCTATAAAAGAACCTTTTGTGTATGATCTAAATGAACAGGACTTGTTAGAAGGAGTGAGTGCGAAGGACTGTTTTGATGGAGATGTAACGAGTCAGGTTCGATTTTCTGAAAATGCTCAGATCAAGGTCAACGAAGCAGGCACTTATGATATGCAGCTAGAAGTTATTAATTCGGCTGGAGAATTGACGACACTGCCAGTAAAAATCACCATGGTATCTTCAGAAACAAAGTCTCGTATGCCTTTGATTTATCTTAAGAACTTCGTGAAATACGTGAAAGTAGGAGATTCCATTGATTATAGGAGTCTCATTGATAAATGCACTTATTTTGGAGCAGAATATAAGGCAGTATCCGGTTCTTCCCAAGGAGATTCCACCATTGGACGAGACCGATTCGAGATTGACTCTTCGAAAGTGGATCTTAGCGCTCCGGGAAATTATACGGTGACTTATAGTTTGAAAATTGGAGATAGCGAAAAGGGCAAGGCCTATTTGTATGTTGTAGTGGAGGATAAATAATGCAGCTTAATGAAAGAAACGAAGAGCCGGTTCAACTGTTTCATTTTAATGGATATACAGTTGCAAAGGATCTCATCAAACATTTAAAAATGATAATTATGGTTTCCGTGGCATGTATGTTATTTATGTTTTCCTACTTGGCATTTACCTATTCGGAGACGTATACCATGACTACCACATTTACGGTTGCCTCTAATTCCGCTGAAAATGATGCCTATACCAATATTCAAAGTGCATCTTCTACGGCTTCCGCTTTTCAGACCTTGCTAGACAATGATGCTGTTAGGCAGACCATCGCCCAGGCGGCAGGATTAGATAGCATTCCGGGAAATGTAACCACCTCCCTGATTGAAAATACCAACCTGATGACCCTTACGGTAACAGAACTTGATCCAAAGACCGCCTATCAGGTCATGCAGGCAATTTTGAATAACTATGATGTGGTATCCGATCAAATCTTAGGAGAAGTCGTATTGACCATACTTGACCAAACCGATATCCCTACCAGGCCGGATTATGCATTTGCACCAAAAAAAGCCATGGTGAAGGCATTTTTCCTTGGATTCTTTTTGATGATTGTGGTGGTATGCGTATTATCTACCTTTCAAGATACCATTCGAAATGAAAGTGATATTGAAAGCAAGCTTGATACCAAGCGTTTGGGAAGTCTTTACCATGAAAAGAAATATAAATCTCTCAGGGGAAGAAAGAATCGTAAGAAAAAAAGTATTTTGATTACGGATCCTACCGTAAGTTTTCGCTATTCAGAAGCGGTGAAACGCCTGACTTCTAGAGTGAAAAATAAGATGCGCCATAGAAAAAGTCAGGTGCTTATGATTACTTCCGTCCTGGAAAATGAAGGAAAGTCTACGGTAGCGGCCAACCTGGCTTTAGAATTAGCCGAAGAGGAGCAAAAGGTCCTCTTGATTGATGGAGACTTTCGAAAGCCTGCCATGTACAAGGTACTGTCGGTAGACCCTAAGAATGTGACGGATTTTGGAGAAGTCTTAAATGGCAAGGTCAAGCCAAAGAATTTGATTTACCAAAGCCAGCAGTCTTCCCTGCATTTGATTTTAAATACAGTCATGTATCCGAACTCTACAGAGCTGCTTTCCCAAGGTCTTTTGGAAAAAATCATAAAAGAACTAAAGGAAGATTATGATTATATTATTATCGACTGTTCTCCAATGGCATTGGTGGCAGATGCAGAAGAAATGCTTAATATGGTAGATCATACTTTATTGGTGGTACGCCAGCATTTTGCCAATGTAAGGGATATCAATGATGCCATTGATATTATCAATTCGAGACAGGAAAAATTAATTGGCTGCGTCTTTAATGATGTGGGAGGAGAACGGGTATCTATTTCTCACGGAGGCGGCTATGGCTCCTATGGTAGTTATGGATATGGTAGATATCACCATTATGAACATGTAGATGAGGAGGGGGAAGAATAAGATGGCAGATTATTCAAAAAATAATGAAGCACCTTCCGCGATTGATTTAGGAAATATTGTAGATGATATCTGGAAAGGTTTTCTAAGAATCTGGTGGCTATTGATTGCAATTATAAGTTGTATGGCAACGGTTTTCTATGTTCATGTCAAGATTACATATGTGCCAAATTATACGGCAGAAGCTACCTATTTGGTGAAGGCGGCTGCCTCCTATGGATATACCGATAGCTATTACAATGGAACGACAGCCTCAAGTCTAGCTACGACTCTAGAATATGTATTAGATAGTGTTGTAATGCAAAAGACGATTGCAGAACAACTAGATCTAGAAACGGTTCCAGGAACTTTGGATGTGGAAGTAGTAGAAAATACCAACATGATTACACTAAAAGCAACTTCTACTCAGCCACAAACGGCTTATGATATCTTAAAGGCTGTACAGGACTCCTATCAAACGGTGGCAGAATCGGTGATTGGTTCTACCACTCTAGAGGTAATGAATGAAAGCGGAGTCCCTACAAGTCCTAGTAATCCAGAGTGGTCAAAAGGAGCGGCAAAGACAGGCATCGTCGTAGGATTTGTCATTGACTTTATCCTGCTTTTGGCCTTTTCTTTGACGAAGAAAACCATTCGAAAAGAAAGTGATTTCTCCAAAATACTGAATGTAAAATGCGTGGCAGCAGTACCGAAAGTAAACTTTAAAAAGAGAGGTAAGAATGCCTCCCGTAATGTAGAACTTGTACTGATGGACAACTTCAGGGTGCCACCTGGATTTGTGGAGGCAATGCGTTCTGTAAGGCGAAGAGTAGAAAATTATAGTGCAGATCATAAGAAGAATATTTACGTAATTACCAGTGCTTTGCCAGAAGAAGGAAAAAGTACAGTGGCATCTAATCTTGCCCTAGCTTTGGCTCTCAAAGGGGAAAAAGTGGTTATTGTGGATATGGACCTTAGAAACCCATCTTTGATGAAGAATTTTGGCCTAGAGGAGGGAAGAGCAGGAACCATAGATGTGATCAAAGCAAGAAGAAATCTTGATGAGGCCCTCATTCAATATAAGGATACGTCTCTTTATATTCTTCCTGGAGGCAAGCCGGTATCAAAGACCACCAAGGTGCTAAGTTCAGATAAAGTAGAAAGTTTGATTTCAACTTTACAAAGAGAGTACGATTATGTTATCCTTGATACTCCGCCATGCGCTTTGCTCACAGATGCTACTTTGGTAGCAAGTCATGCTCAGGCAGCGATCTTTGTGGTTCGTCAAGATTTTGCAAGAGTGGACAAGGTGCTAGAAGGTATTGAGAATCTTGCGGAGACTCAAATTGATATTATGGGTTGTATATTAAATGGAGCAGAAGTCGGATTGACGGGAGCTGGATATTCGAAGTCTTATGCTTATGCCCGTTATGGTTATGGCTATGGTGATAAGCGCTATGGCTATGGATATGGCGGATATGGAGTAAAGCAAGAAGATTCTGAAAATTCTGAAAAAGACAAATAGGCCTTAAGACCTATTTATGGGGTTGACTTATTCATCCTTAGGGATTATTCTATGGATATAATAAGAAAGTACTAAATATGATAGGTGGGTACTAGGATGCCCATCGAGATGAAGAGTAGAAAGGACAGATGTACATGAAGAAAAGAATTATTCATTCTATTATTTGTGGCTGTTTTCTTGCTGCTTTAGCGGTTGGTCAAGTGGTTTGTACAACACCAGATGAAGGCCAGGTGCTTGCATCAAATGAAGTGCAAGACCAAGTAGATGAAGATACTAGCGATGATTTTGAAGATGAAGTAAAAGTAGAAGAAGGTAGTGTTAGTGCGGAAGATGGCGAGGAAATTATTCTTCCTGATGATGTTCCATTAGGACCGAACAATAGCAAGAGCACCACCACAACCGAGACTTTATCTAAGAAGACAACAACTAGTACAAAGACCCTTAGTGCCAAGTCAACACGTTCTGGTACACTAAAGCAGACCAATGTAAGGTGGAAGACCGTTTCTTCTAGTAGCCGTAAGGCAAGGATTCGCAAGAAAACAACTACGACAACCGTAAAGAAGACAACCTACAAGAAGGGCTCTAAAAAAGCAAAGGTTAAAAAGACGGTTACTAAAGTTCTTGAGACAACAACGATTCCAGCAGAAAACGGGGAATATGATATTGCACAGTATGCAACAAAGGCAGATTCTAGCTTGATTAAAGCTTTCAAAAAGAATGGCTTTACTTATACTATAGACAATGGGCTTTCTACAACAGGAGTATTTTCACCAACAAGAAAGCTGATCTCTTTGTCTTATCATAGTGATGTTGTTTATCATGAATTAGGACACTATCTTGGATATGTAACTGGAAAGTCTGATAAGACAGATGAATTTGGTAAGATTTATGATGCAGAAAAAGATGATTATGATGGTGAGAATGTATCCTACGCAAAGAAGACTCAGGCAGAATTCTTTGCAGAATGTTATCGAATGTATTGCACCGACAAGTCTGGATTAAAGAAGTGCTGTCCTAAGACTTATGCATTTATTAAAGAGCAATTAGAGAAACTATAATAGAAGAATAGAAGATGAGGCAGGTTATGACATCCGGTGGGAAGTCATAGCCTGTTTTTTTACCTATTTTCATGTAATAGAAGTACTACATTTC
>CAVJBW010000092.1:1684-6055 GCA_963647625.1 Lachnospiraceae bacterium | reverse complement strand
GATCATTGGGTAATGCAATGACATCCTCTAGCTTAGAACATAAGGATTGGATCAGGAAGTTATTGACATTATAAGGCTGACTTGCGGAAGATAATTTATAAAATCTCAAGCAGTGTCCCTTTTCCCAGCCAAGTAGCATAAGTCTTCGCCTTAGTTCTGCGCAATCATAACTTTCTTCCTTGATGGCCTGGCGGATCTGACTTTCCAAAATAATATTTTCTTGTTCTTGAATATGAATCTCAAACCATTTTTGAATATAATTGCAAAATAGCTGATAATTGTCTAACTGAAACTGACTGACAGAATCTTCTAACAATATGTAAGTAGAAGACCCTACAAAGCGGCCATCAACCTCATAATTGTAGTGATAGGACTTGTGGGGGAATCCATAACGGTCATCTGTATAAATGCCCTTTCTCAAGATTCGTTTGGGATCTTTTTTGTTCAGGTCAATAAGATACTCAAAATCACAAGATCCCTCTTTTAGCATCTGGTCCCACCTTTCATCCACCTCGCCAATCCCATAATTACTTGTATGAGCCAAGTGTCTTTGGGTAGAACCAAGAATAAGTATCGGCATTTTAAGCACTTCCTGGGAGGCATCACACAATTGTGAAAGTCCCCCTCCACTGGCTAATAGAGTCAGTATCTTATTATCCCAAGAAGCATACTTGGCAATGGTATCAAGGACATTATTCAGCACGGATTCTAAGTCCTTAGTATCTAACCGAATCAAGTCATTATTATGAGCACAAAGGATCCGATCATCCCCATTTACAAACAAATCTTTTATTCTTCCAATGTACATTACATGCTTTTCTAAGGCCACATCTGGAGAGAAGAGTCGCACGGCTTCGATTTCAAATTTACCTTCTTTTATCTGGATATCTGGCTCATATTCTTTTAATCTTTCTGCAAAAATCCACATGGATAGTTTCATATGCTCACCTCTGTATTCAGTATACTATATACAAAATACCTATTCAATATATTAGATTTTCGTATTGTTTATACATTTTTTCCATTTAAATTCTATGCTTTACTAAAACTATAAAATGTATTGAAAGAAAGGGGCTTTTTGTTTATGAATTCTTTTGAAAAATTTGAACGTGCTTTAAATCTAGAAAAACCAGCAGATCGAAGTGAGATCCCTTATTATCCTCATATCATTACTTGGGCTGGAACCTGCTCTGGCATTACCCAGGCTGAAATGATGAATAGTTTGGATCGAAATATCGAAGCACTAGAGATTACCTTTGATAAAATCGGCAATCCAGATGTGATTATTGCAGCCACAATGCATGACAATCCTTTCTACATGGGTCTACCAGTAAAACTTCCTGGAAAAGAACTTCCAGATGATGAGTTGTATCAATTTGTGGAAACCGACCTATTTGAAATTCCTGATGGAGGCGAATACGAACGTATCGTTAAGATGGGTTGGCAGGCTTGGAATGGTATGATGCTTTGCAAAATACAAAATCCACCATTTACTTCCCCTGAGCAGCTTATGAATCGCTTTGCTGAGGCCGGACAAAATGTTGGACGATTAGTCGGACACTTCGCCGCCAAAGGAATCGCACCACTTTCCCATGTCTCTTGTGCACCGGTGTATGATACTTTGTCACAGATGCATTCTATGGAAGAATTCTGTTATGATATGTATGACTATCCTGATGAAGTGAAAGAAGCTATCGTGAAATCTACTCCAGATGTGATTGGACAAGTCATTGGCACCTGTAAGCAGATCAATGGTACAAGAACCTCTATTTATGCCATGCGCTCTTCTTCCACTTTTGTTTCTACTGATGCCTTTGAAGAATTTTGTTGGCCATCACTCAAGATGATGATAGAAGCTTTCTGGGCGGAAGGAATCCGGAGTGTTATTCATGCAGATGGAGATTGGCTACCTATGCTTCCTTACTTTACACAGCTGCCAAAATCCTCTGTTATGTTTGAATTTGATGGATTTACAGATATGCGAAAAGCCTATGATATCATCGGCGGATGGCACAGCATGCGAGGTGATGTTCCTGCAATTCTACTTTCTAATGGAACCCCTGATGAGGTTGCCGAGTACTGCGAAGGCTTGATTTGCGACCTTGGTATGAAGGGCGGATTTATCCTCTCTTCTGGTTGCGAGGTTCCAAAAAATGCCAAGCTGGAAAATGTTCTTGCCATGGGCAATTCTCTTAAAAAATAAAGAAACTTCTACTCATACAAAGAAAGTCGGCTATAAGGTTTTCGTCCTTATAGCCGACTCTTTTATTCTCTTCTAGGCCTTTCTCGATTGGCGAACTTGGTATACTGTGGTAACCAAACTAGCTTTTGGGTTCCGATTGGGCCATTTCTTTGCTTTGCCACGATGATTTCTGCGATTCCCTTTTCTTCCGAATCATGATTGTAATAATCATCTCGATAGATAAACATCACCACATCGGCGTCCTGCTCAATACCTCCAGATTCACGAAGGTCAGATAGCATAGGTCTATGATCTGGTCTTTGCTCCACCGCACGAGACAACTGAGATAAAGCTACCACCGGTACATTCAACTCTCGAGCAAGAGCCTTTAGTGATCTGGAAATTTCTGATATTTCATTTTGACGGGATTCACTCTTTCCCGTTCCACTCATAAGCTGCAAATAATCAATGATCACCAGCTTCAAATCGTGTTCTAGCTTGTACTTTCTGCATTTGGAGCGAAGCTCAGAAATCTTGATTCCAGGTGTATCATCTATGATTAAGTTGGATCTGGCAATGGTCTCTGCTCCTTCTACTAGCTTTTCCCAGTCGCCATCTGGCATATTACCGCTTCGAAGGGCCTGGGCATCTACCCTGGACTCTAGGGAGAACAGACGATTTACTAGCTGTTCTTTTGACATTTCCAAGCTAAATATAGCCGTAGTTAGATTCTCATGAAATGCTACATATTGGGCTACATTAAGCACAAAGGCAGTCTTTCCCATAGAAGGACGAGCGGCAATAATGATCAAGTCTGACGGCTGAAATCCCGCCAACTGATAATCTAGATCATAAAATCCTGTAGCAATACCAGTTACATTTCCCTGCTGACGAGAGGCTGCTTCAATACGCTGCAAGGCATTTGAGACTACCTCGCTTATTGGAACATAGTCGCTACCACTGCGAACATTGAGAATCTGCAGCATCTTCTTTTCTGTTTCATCTAAGATATTTTCCATGCTATCCGTTCCTGCATAGCATTGGTTGGCAATTTCTTCGTTAATTCGAATCAAATTACGAAGAACTGCTTTTTGATGCACAATTTCCGCATAATACTTTACATTGGCTGCCGTTGGAGTCTGGTCTAGGATTTCCATTAAATATCCTAAAGAGCTGATTTCTTCTGGAACACTCTTCTCTTTTAGTTTATTTTGCAAGGTTACCGGATCAACGGCTTGCCCTAGATTCATAAGTTCCACCATGGTTTCAAACAAAATCCCATAGGTACTTTGATAAAAATCATCCCTAGTCAGGATTTCCGATGCTGTAGTAATCGCATCACGATCTAAGACCATGGCTCCGATGACGCAGCGCTCTGCCTCAAGGGAATTGGGCATCTCTCTTCTTATTAATGCTTCTTCCATGAAAAGCTCTCCTACTCTTCTGTTACTCTAACTCTCAGAATTGCTTTTACCTGAGGGTGCAACTTGATCAACACCTCATGTACGCCAAAGGATTTCAAAGGCTCTGTTACCATCTTCTTTTTGTCTAATTCTAGTTGAAGCTGGTCCTTGGCTTCCTTGGAAATCTCCTTGCTAGATACTGAGCCAAATGGCTTTCCGCCAGTTCCGGCTTTCATCTTGATCTCAACGATGACATCTTCTTGTTCTAATTTATCCTTCATTGCCAAGGCTGCTTCATAATTTTCCTGGGCAATTTTATCATCATTTTTCTTTTGTAATTTTAGATCATTTAGATTCTTAGGAGTTGCCTCAAGGGCTTTTTTCTTTGGAATCAGTTGGTTTCTAGCATAAGCATCTGATGCTTGAACAATTTCTCCTTTTTTTCCTAATGATTTTACATCTTCTAATAAGATTACTTTCATCTTTTGTGTCTCCTTATACTGTGATTTGTCCTTCTTCAATTAAAGAATTAATGGTCTGTTTCAGCTCTTCCATAGCATCTTCTAGACTTGCATGTTCTAACTGAGCACCAGCGACACTTAAGTGTCCACCGCCACCTAGTCTTTCCATGATCAGTTGTACATTGATTTCATCAATAGAACGAGAAGAGATATAGATCTTGCCATTGTACTGAGTCAGTACAAATGATGCTTTGATCCCTATGATATTCAACAGTTCATTGGCCGCTTGCGCTCCTACTACCGTTGGGCTTTCTAGATCCTGAGC
>CAVJBW010000092.1:0-1674 GCA_963647625.1 Lachnospiraceae bacterium | reverse complement strand
GAAATGGCAAATACCTTTTTGTAGACCTCAGCATGGCGCACAGCTTCTGCCCTCGCTTTATAATCATTCATATCATTACGCAATAGCTTGCGGACTCTTGTCACTTCCGCTCCACTACGTCTTAGATAAGCTGCTGCTTCAAAGGTACGTACCCCTGTCTTGGTCATGAAATTATTGGTATCAATCAAAATTCCTGCATAAATACTATCTGCTTCCTGGTGATTGAGCTTTATTCCCTCTGCTAGATATTGCAGAATCTCTGCTACTAGCTCACAGGTAGAAGAAGCATAGGATTCAATATAGGAAAGCACCGCATTTTCGATGCGTTCGCTTCCTTGACGATGGTGGTCTAGCACTACTATCGTCTTGGATTTTTTCAAGATCTCTGCACATTCCGTATGGGCAGGCCTGTTGGTATCTACCACAATAACAACGGACTTTGAGTCGCAATAATCAATGGCGATATCACTTGAAATAAACATGTTTTCTTCATATCCATTTTCTTCTGTAAAGAATTCTTTAAATGGCTTCAAAGAAGATGTTACTTCATTTAAGACAATCTTGGGCTTTCGTCCCAAAGCCTTAGCCCCTACATAAAGACCAATTGCTGCCCCAAAGGAATCCACATCCCCTATCTTATGCCCCATAATAAAGATCTGCTCATGGGTTTCCATAATTTCTCTTAGCGCATGAGCCTTTACTCTGGCCTTTACTCTGGTATTCACCTCTAGCTGCTGGGTCTTTCCTCCAAAGTAACTAATATTGTCTCCATCCTTTACAACAACCTGATCTCCGCCTCGTCCTAGGGCGAGATCAATTGCCATTCTGGCATATTCATAATTTTGAGTGTAAGTGGTTTTGTTGACACCAATTCCTATACTTAAGGTTAGAGCAGTTTCATTACCTGCCTTGATCTTCTTGACCTGTTCAATAATGGAGAATTTGTTTTCTACCATTTCTTTAAGTTTTACATATTTGAAAACCACATAGAACTTGTCTCGCTCTGTACGTCTTACAATAGCATCATATTTGGTAAAGTAATCAGAGATCTGTCTCGTTGCAATGGCTCCCACCAGACTCGCCTTCATCTCTGGTGTCTTGTCAATGACCTCGTCATAGTTATCCATATATACAATCGCAGATACTAGTCTTTGCTCTTCATTTTTACGAATATATTCATTTAATCTTGTTTCGTCAAAAAGATTCAAGGTAAAAATATATTCTTCTTCTCCCATCTGCTCTTCCATACCTGGCAGAATCTCTCTCATAAATATCTTTTGAATAGAGGCACGATAATCCCGATCTCCCAGATTAATATGCTGTTCCATGGTATAGACATTGTCTCTTTGAAGCCAATCCTTCGTAATCGTTCCGATAATGCCATTGATGGACTTATGATAAGTCCTTGCCCTACCTGATGCTTCTTGAAATTTCTTATTCATCCACAAAATCTGTCCATTTTCATCTAATAAGGCATATGGAATCTCAAAATCATTGAGCAAACGCTTCTGCATGGTTCCATAGTGAGTCGCAAACTCGATTAACATATCCCTAATTTGCTTTGTACTTTTTAAATAGGCTGGAATTGTTATCACAAGGTAGATTCCTAGTGCTGCACTTCCTATAATTCCAGAATAAAAATCCAAAAAATAAATCGCCACATCTGCTATAACA
>CAVJBW010000091.1:0-6100 GCA_963647625.1 Lachnospiraceae bacterium | reverse complement strand
TTCTCTTTGAGAATAATGATGTTCTTCTTCTAGCATCATATCTTTTACCTTCATCAGTCGAATCTGGGTACTACGCTCAGCTTCGTCAAGCTTCATGGTAATATACTTGATGCCTTCTTGAGTTTCTGGAATTACAACATGCTCAAGAGCATTGACACGTCTTCTTGTCTTTTCGATTTCCGCCGACATCAGCTGGCATGATTTTTCAATCTCTGCAAGCTTTAACATATCTGGAAATACATCAGCAAGAGATTTGACCGCACCATCTAGGTCGCTAGAAGTAAATGCAAATCCATAAGAGTAGATATCATTGGCATCTGCTGTTCTTGTCTTGTAGGTAAATGAAGGAATCTCTACGCTCATGACATTTTTCTTCTCTGCCTCGAGAGTCACTTCCTGCTTTGGTGCCATTAAGGCCGTATGCATCGTTTCTTCCGACATGGTTGCCTTTGCCACAACAAAGTTGGTATTGGCAGCTTTGATGCCTTCTTCCACTTTCAGTCTTAATGCCATATTTTCTTTTACAAGATCTAAGAACTGGCGCATGAGTTCATCACGCTTATCCTTTAACAGCTTGTGCCCACGGACTGCAGTTCCTAACTTTTTCTTTAATCTGGTCAGCTCCATTCTGGTAGGAGTCACCTGCGTTGCAGCCATATTCTCACCTCACTTTTCTAGACTGACAATGTATTGTTGACCTATTTCTTGTCATAGTATTCATCAAGAATATCATCATCAATACGTTTCAGTTCACTACGAGGTAAGATTCTAAGTAGATCCCAACCGATCTCTAGGGTTTCTTCAATGCTTCGATCTGCATTATAACCTTGAGATACGTAGGTCTTTTCAAATTCATCTGCAAATTTGGCGTAGATAACGTCAATATCAGACAAAGCTGCTTCTCCTAAGATCACCATCAATTCTTTTGCTTCTTTACCACGAGCATAAGCTGAGAATAGCTGGTTCATGGTATTAGAGTGGTCTTTTCTGGTCTTTCCTTCGCCAATACCCTTATCTTTCAGACGAGACAGCGATGGAAGTACATCGATTGGTGGCTGTACGCCCTTACGATATAATTCACGGCTAAGGATGATCTGACCTTCTGTAATATATCCTGTTAAGTCAGGGATTGGATGAGTCTTATCATCTTCTGGCATGGTCAGGATTGGAATCATGGTGATGGAACCTGCCTTGCCTCTTTGACGACCTGCGCGTTCATACATGGTAGCTAGGTCAGTATACATGTATCCTGGATATCCACGACGTCCTGGTACTTCCTTACGAGCAGCGGAAATCTCACGAAGAGAGTCTGCATAGTTGGTAATATCTGTCATGATTACGAGAACATGCATGTCTTTTTCAAAGGCAAGATATTCTGCAGCAGTCAAGGCCATACGAGGAGTAGAAATACGTTCTACTGCTGGGTCATTTGCCAGGTTAATAAACAATACAGTACGGTCAATAGCTCCGGTTTCTTTGAAGGAATCAATAAAGAAGTTGGATTCTTCAAAGGTAATACCCATGGCAGCAAAGACTACTGCGAACTTTTCATCTTTTCCACGAACCTTTGCCTGACGTGCAATCTGTGCTGCAAGGTTGGCATGTGGAAGACCAGAAGCTGAGAAGATTGGTAACTTCTGTCCACGAACCAGAGTATTTAGTCCGTCGATGGCAGATACTCCTGTCTGAATAAACTCAGATGGATAATCTCTAGCAGCTGGATTCATTGGCAGACCATTAATATCAAGTCTCATTTCTGGAAGAATCTCTGGGCCACCGTCAATTGGATTTCCCATTCCATCAAAGACACGTCCAAGCATATCTTCAGAAACCCCAAGTTCTAGGCTTCGTCCAAAGAATCTTACCTTTGAAGATGCTAGATTGATTCCGGTTGCACTTTCAAAAAGCTGTACTAATGCTTCGTCACCGTTGATTTCGAGAACTTTACATCTTCTTCTTTCTCCAGAAGCTAGTTCAATTTCTCCAAGTTCATCATAGGTTACATTAGATACTCCTTTTACCAACATAAGAGGGCCGGCTACCTCTTGAATGGTTCTATATTCCTTTGGCATTTAGTCCTCCCCCTTCCCTTTTGCATTTGCAATCTGTCTTGTAAGTTCGGTTGAAATCTTTTCGTATTCTGACTGAATGTCTTCTTCTTTTGTATATTTATAACGTCCAATCTGCTCTCTTACAGGAAGATTAATAAGTTCCTGAAGTGGAGCACCTTCTTTTAAGGCTTCCTGAGCTTCGTCATAGTAAGCACATACTAGTTTCATCATCAAAAGCTGCTTCTCACAAGATGTATAAGTATCAACATCATGGAAGGAGTTCTGATGCAAATAGTCTTCACGAATGGATCTTGCAGCTTCCATCTTGATACGGTCGCTGGCAGATAAGGCATCCATACCTACCATCTTTACGATTTCATCCAAGTTGGCTTCTTCTTGTAGTAAGTTCATCATTTCCTGACGCTTTTCAAGCCATTCTGGTGAAACATTCTTGGTAAACCATGGACCGATATTGTCCAAATAGAGTGAATAACTATTTAACCAGTTAATTGCTGGGAAGTGTCTCTTGTAGGCAAGGGCACTATCTAGACCCCAGAATACCTTTACAATACGAAGGGTTGCCTGGGATACTGGCTCTGAAATATCTCCACCTGGAGGAGATACGGCTCCGATTACGGATAGCTGTCCTTCTCTTCCTTCTTTTCCTAGAGAAATAACATGTCCTGCTCTTTCATAGAACTGAGCAAGTCGGCTACCTAGGTATGCTGGATATCCTTCTTCACCTGGCATTTCTTCTAGACGTCCTGACATTTCTCGAAGTGCTTCTGCCCAACGGGAAGTTGAGTCTGCCATTAAGGCTACGGAATATCCCATGTCACGGAAGTATTCTGCAATGGTGATACCTGTATAGATAGAAGCTTCTCGCGCTGCTACCGGCATATCGGATGTATTTGCAATCAATACCGTTCTTTCCATCAATGACTGGCCAGTCTTTGGATCTTTTAGTTCTGGGAATTCGTTTAATACGTCTGTCATTTCGTTTCCACGTTCCCCACAACCAATATAAACTACAATGTCTGCCTCTGCCCATTTTGCAAGCTGATGCTGAATAACCGTCTTACCAGAACCGAATGGTCCAGGTACCGCTGCTACTCCACCCTTTGCGATTGGGAAGAAGGTGTCAACAACACGCTGTCCTGTAATCAGTGGCTGAGATGGATTTAACTTTTGCTTGTATGGTCTACCCACACGAACTGGCCATTTCTGTGCTAAGGTCAATTCCTTGTCTCCATCTTCGGTAGCTAGAATGGCAATGGTTTCTTCTACATTGAACTCACCGCCTTTGATTTCCTTGATGGTTCCTTTCATATTTGGTGGCACCATAATCTTTTGCTCAACCACGATGGTTTCTTGCACGGTTCCGATGACATCTCCGCCTTCTACTTCAGCGCCTACTTCTACTGTTGGCACAAACTGCCATTTTTTATCACGTTTTAGAGATGCTACTTCAACACCTCTTTTTAGGCTGTTACCAGATACTTTCATGATGTCATCAAGTGGTCTTTGAATTCCATCATAAATACTACTGATAAGTCCAGGTCCTAATTCTACGGACATTGGAACATCTAGTGATTCTACTGGTTCACCAGGTCCAAGTCCAGATGTCTCTTCATATACCTGGATGGATGCTTCATCTCCATGAATTTCAATAATTTCTCCAATGAGTCGCTGGTTACTTACACGAACCATGTCAAACATGTTGGCATCGCGCATGCCGGAAGCAATGACCAGCGGGCCTGCAACTTTTTTGATCGTTCCTTTACTCATGTGATCTAATTTTCACCTCTCCTAATTTTCTCCAAATAAGATATCTGAGCCTACTGCCTTTTCTACACAATCTTTTACCTTTTGGACACCAGCTCCTGTATTTCCAGAAATACCAGGAATCTGAATGATTGCTGGAAGCACTCGTTCTTCATATTTGGCTATCTCATGGGAAAGCTCTTTTGCAAGAGATTCTGTAATATAAATGACTGCAAAATTGTTTTCCGCCAATGTCTTTAATTTTTCTGCACCTTGTTTTGCGTCTTCCACCGGAAATGTATCAAGTCCGAGAGCAGCAAAACCGTAGATGCTATCGTATGAGCCTAATACTGCTATCTTATACATACATTTCACGAATCCTTTCTCTTATAAATGATTCTGGTAAGTGATTTCTCTTTCCAGATAGGATAATTCCCACGGTCTTGATTTCCATTTGCCTTGCAAGTACATAGGCAACAATTGGTCCCACGCTAAAAGATTCATACTTTTGTGGTCTCAACATTTCCATTAGGTAATTATCGCACCAACGCTCAAAGGCGGATGGGGAAATGCGAAGAGCATTTGCTGCATCTGCATATCCATTTCCATTTAAATATTCACAGATTTCATCAAAGCTAGTCTGAGCTGCCTTGATGAGGCGTTCTATATCTACATCCGGGCAACTAATCATTGCACGATGCATAAAGTCTGCATTCTTGCCGGTCATCTGGCATCTTACTGCAATCTTGATATTGGTGGTTGCCACAATTACCTGTGCATATTTTTGAATAATATCTTCTGAAGTTTCCTTACCCGCATCTGAAATAGCCTTTAAGCATGCTTGATCTAAAATCACATCACACATCTGACCATCTCCCGAGTGCACTAAGACTTCATAGGCTTCTTGTCCTGCTTTTTCAAGGCCTTTTGGCAACTTGGAAAAATCCTTCTTGCCTACGATATCTCGAATTTCTTCTCGGCTTGGGCTGGTTCCTTCAAAATAAAAATCATCTCTTAGTTCACCTGTATAGGCCTCCTTGATGGCGGTCTTTACATTGTGATAAAGATTTGGATAAGACAGTACGTCAAATACCTCCATGGGTACTCCAAGCTCTGATACTGTCTGCCAGATCTTATTATTCTCAGCAGCTAGTATTGCATCTGCATCCTGACTTGTCTTGTCATTTCCCCAACCTTTTTCCTGGATAAATCGCAAGACTTCATCATAGGACTTCATGGCAATCATCTGTTCAATCATTGCTTGGTTAAATAAAGATACCTCCAATGCCCTTGTACGTGCAACGGCAAAGGTATAATCTCTATCCATCATGACTTAGCCCTCCTTTCTATAAAGGAGTTCATTGACCTTATCTAGCATCATTGCTTTACGAGCAT
Organism: Lachnospiraceae bacterium; assembly: GCA_963647625.1. Taxonomy (GTDB): domain Bacteria; phylum Bacillota; class Clostridia; order Lachnospirales; family Lachnospiraceae; genus Eubacterium_C. The sequence goes on along the minus strand of CAVJBW010000091.1, from coordinate 890 downwards.
CAAAGATTGCTCGAATGGTACAGTTCTCATCGATTCCATCGTAGATTAATACGAATCCATTTTCGATGTTTTTGTCTTCCTTCGAAATTGTAAGGCTTCCGCCAGCTTTTTGGGCAAGGGCTTGTACTTTTGCCTCAAAATCTTCTGGCATACGGCCTAAATCATCTTTTGAAAAACAGATCGTTCCTTCTCCTGGCTGCACATACTGTTCTACTAGCTTTTCAAGCATTGCAAAATACTGCTGCGCTGGAAGGGCACATACTTTTTCATATGCCTTTTCTATTACTGCTGCAATAGCTTCCTGCTTGAAGGTCAGCTTTTGGGTACGTGTGCACTGTTCGTTGGCAGATTCTACTCTGCTTTTTGCAAGCTGAGCCTGGCTTTGTGCCTTGTTCATAATCTGGGCTACAACTTCCTTTGTTTGTGCATCAGCCTCGGCTAGGATCTTGGCTGCCTGCTGGTTTGCTTCTTCTATAATGCCTGCAGCTTCTTCTCTTGCCTCTGCAAGAATCTGATCTGTAATCTTATCTAATCCTGCCATATATGATAGCTCCTTCCTGTGGTTTTCATCCATTCTTCTTAGTTAATAGATACTAATGCAAGAATAGATACCAACAATGCAAGAATCGCATAGGTTTCTACCATTGCTGGGAAAAGAAGAGCTTTACCAAATGCTTCTGGTCTCTTTGCAAATAAACTACAAGATGCTGCAGATGCTTTTCCCTGGAAAGTACCAGATACATAACCTGCAATTGCAATTGGAAGGCAAGCTGCAAGATACATTGCACCCTTTTCAAGGGAGTCAACTCCACCGCCGCTTCCGCCAAGGATTCCAGCCTGTGCAAGTGCCAAGAATGCTACTAACAATCCATAGATACCCTGTGTACCAG
>CAVJBW010000090.1:0-6166 GCA_963647625.1 Lachnospiraceae bacterium | reverse complement strand
GCCTATTCTATGGTGATTTTCTCGGTCTTTTTATCAGTCTTTGCCCCGCTTACCAATGCCACCGAGGACTACCTTCTCGCCGTATGCTTTGGAGGTGTGATTCTTGGATTTGGTGTGGGACTGGTGATTCGCTATGGCGGCTGCCTTGATGGAACCGAAACCGTAGCCATCCTGCTCAATAGAGCCAAGGACTTTCCGGTGGGACGTACGGTCTTGCTCTTTAATATTATAATCTATTGTGTGGCGGGACTATTATTTGGACCAAGCCGGGCGATGTATTCTCTTCTGACCTACTTTATCACTTCGAGAATCCTAGACATGGTAGAAGGAGGAATCGGTCAGGCCAAGTCAGCCATGATTATTACTGACGATCCCGTAGAGGTAGCCCAGCGCATCTATGACCACCTAGGAAGAACCGTAACCATCCTAGAAGGAGAAGGACTAGTAAGTGGAAAGAAGACCGTGCTTTATTGTGTCTTGACCCAATTCGAGATTCCGGAACTGAAAAATATTATAAGTCAGGTGAATGCCTCAAGCTTTGTGACTATTAGTGAAGTATCCGAGATTATAGGAACCCATGTAAAAAGCACTTCTCAGATAGAGAAGGTAAATCGAAGAGCCAAGCGTTTACAGAAAAAAGAAGATGGAAGATAGATGAATGAGATAAAAAAGATATTAGAAAGCAGAAGGGTAGAAGGCATAGGAGATCTAGATAAGCATCGCTGTAGCCTCTGTATTGCTTTGGTAGAAGAAGAAGGAGCCCAGCAGGTGGTATTAGAAGTTCGCTCTAGCAAGATTGACTCTCAGCCTGGAGATGTGTGTCTTCCAGGAGGTACCATGGAGAAGGGAGAAAGTCCCCTTGAAGCAGCGATACGAGAGACTAGCGAGGAGCTGTTGATTTCCCCTAGCCAGGTAGAAATCTTAGGGCAGGGAGATATTTTTCGTACAGATCAGCTAGTGATTTATCCTTATATTGCCCTGCTTCATGATTATAGATGGACTTACAATGCAGATGAAGTGGCAAGTATATTTACTGTGCCACTTGATTTTTTTGTGGAAAGCAAACCAGAAGAATATCTGACTTCCTATATCCCGCAGTTTGCCGAGGACTTTCCCTTTGAACGCATTGTAGGGGGCAAGGATTACAAGTGGAGAAAAGTTCAGCAAAGAACCTATTTTTACCAATATGAAGAGCATACCATATGGGGAATCACAGCCCTAGTGATGTATTCCCTTGGAAGAATATTAAGAGGAGAGGTATAACAAGTGCAGGAGAGATTACACCAGCAGCTAGAATTTGCATTAGAAATTGATAAAGAAAAGAATATCTTTCGCCAGACCCACTTATCCGGTCATGGCAGAAGGGAAAATGATGCGGAGCACGCCTGGCATATGGCAATCATGGCATATATTCTTAGAGAATATGCCAATGAAGAAGTAGATATTGCCAAGGTCATGCTCATGTGCCTGCTTCATGATATCGTAGAAATCGATGCGGGAGATACTTATGCTTATGATGAAGAAGGAAAGAAGACGCAAAAGGAGAGAGAAGAAGCAGCCAAGGAAAGAATCTATTCGATCTTGCCAGCCGATCAAAAGGAAGAACTGCAAGCTCTTTTTGATGAATTTGAAGAAAGAAAGAGTCCGGAGGCTCGCTTCGCAAGAGCCATGGACAATCTGCAACCACTGCTCTTAAATACCAGCAATGATGGATCGGACTGGCTAGAGCATAAGGCCAAGGCAAGTTTGGTCTACCAGAGGCAGTCCCAGACCAAGGATGGATCTAAGGTCTTATATGAAGTGACGGATGCTATTATAAAAGACCATATTGCAAAGGGACATTTGTCTTAGGATAGAATAGAAGAGAAAGGATGATACCATGGAATTAATTGATGTGCATAGTCATATATTGCCTCCTTCTTACCTGCAAGGAATGGAAGAAGCGGGCACAAGTTCTTTGAAAGAGGATGGATTTCCAAGTCCTAGCTGGAGCATAGAGGACCACTTAGCCTATATGGAAAAGACCCATATCAGCCATTGTATCTTGTCAATCTCAAGTCCTCATATTTATTTTAAAGACCATAAGCAATCTAGAGAACTTGCCCGCAGGATCAACGAAGAGGTAAGCATAGTCTGTAAAAGGTATCCAGATCAGTTCTCTTTTGCGGCAACCTTGCCTAGTCCGGATATTCAAGGTTGTATAGATGAGGCCATCTATGCCCTAGATCATCTCCATGCCAAGGCGGTCAAGCTACCGAGTAATAGCCTAGGAATCTACCTGGGAGATGAAAGATTTGAGCCCTTACTTTCTGTACTTGATAAAAGAAAGGCAGTGGTCATCATTCATCCTTGTCGTCCTAGCCAGATGCCAGAGGGGGTATTTACAGCAAAGGTAGCTCCTTTGTTTGAATTTATTGCAGATACTACAAGATGCGTCATTGATTTGATTGCACAGGGAAGGACGGCCCAATATCCCCATGTGAAATATGTGGTTCCTCACTGTGGCTCCTTTTTGCCATTTACAGCAAGCCGGCTAGAAGGAATCTCCAAGATTCTCGTACCAAAGGGCTTGATGGAGCCGGTGGATGTAAAAAAAGAGATCGGCAAGCTTTACTTTGATATTGCAGGAGATATTTTGCCAATTGCCCTAGAGGACTTATTGAAAATGGCAGACCCTAAGCATATTTTATTTGGCGGGGACTTTCCTTATACCCCATCTTCTAAGATCAAGCAGACCCTAGATCAGCTGCAGGAATATGAGGCCATCAAGGATCTTAAAGAAGAGATCTTCTATGGCAATGCCAAGGACTTATTCCATCTTTAAGATAAAGGTATTTTGATCAAAGTCAATCAGACCCTCTTCTTGCATACTACTTAGCTCTCTTGTCATAGAGCTTCGGTTGGCATGGAGATATTCCGCCATTTCAGACCGGTTCAGCGGCACTTCAATATAGCGGGTATTCTGTTTTTGCGACTGCAAGGACAGATAGGCTAGAATCTTATCTCGAAGAGAGGTCTTAGAGATGACCTCGATCTTTTCCATGAGCTGAATGTTCTTAAGGCCGATGAGATTGTAGAGATTTTCTGTTATTTGCAGATGAAAGGAACAGGCATTTGGGCAAGGATGCAGTACGTGATATAAGGACAAGAACATAATATCGCAGTTAGAAGCAGCCAGAAAAGTCACATAGGATTGACTCGACTTTTGGATGGCAAAGGTCTCCCCAAATACGTCTCCGGTATTCATATAGGTAAGCAGGGTCTTGTTCCCCCAGATGTCTTCTTTGATCATATGAACCGAGCCTTTCAGTACGATACCGACTCTTTCTACCTGCTCTTGGTCCATAATGATGATTTCCCCTTTTTTAAAGGATTGTACGGATTGATCGAGACAGCCTAGCATGGCTGTGAGATTGTCTGTTTCAATATCTTGAAAGAGATGCACCTTTCGAAACACCTCAGCGATTTTATCCTGATCGGTCATGATGATTCCTCCTTTTTTTTATTATAGCCATAAAATGTTGCACGTGCAACGAAAATTATGTGGCAAATCTCCTATAATCTCAGTAACAAATTTCAGTAAATTGATTTTTTTTAGGAGGTACTAGGAGATGGAAAGTAAAATGTTTTGTTACCAGTGTCAAGAAACAGCAGGATGTACAGGCTGCACCGCTATGGGTGTATGCGGAAAGAATCCTTCGACTGCAGCAATGCAGGACTTGCTTGTTTATGTAACTAAGGGCTTATCTGCAGTGACAACTTCACTTCGCAAGGAAGGAAAAGAAGTAGCTAGCCAGATTAACCACTTAGTATCTGTAAACTTATTTGCAACCATTACCAATGCGAACTTTGATGAAGAAGTGATTACGAGTCGTATTGAACAGACCCTTGCAGCCAAGGAAGAGCTCATTGGTCAGCTAGATAGTCTAGACAATCTTCCAGAGGCAGCGATTTGGAATGGAACAAAAGACAGCTTTTCGGCAAAGGCAGCTAAGGTAGGTGTCTTAGCAACGGAAGATGAAGATGTGCGTTCCCTTCGCGAACTGATTCTCTATGGAGTAAAAGGCCTTGCAGCTTATACGAAGCATGCCAATGCTCTTATGAAAGAGGATGAAGAGCTAGATGCTTTTATGCAGGAAGCACTTGCCAAGACCTTAGATGATTCTTTAAGCGTAGAGGACTTGATTGCCTTGACTCTAGAGACTGGTAAGTATGGAGTGCAGGGAATGGCAGACCTTGATGAGGCCAATACTTCTGCTTATGGACATCCAGAGCTTACTACCGTAGAGATTGGTGTGAGAAAGAATCCAGGTATCCTGATTTCAGGACATGATTTGAAGGATTTAGAGCAGCTCCTAGAGCAGACCAAGGGAACTGGCGTGGATGTCTATACACATAGTGAAATGCTTGCAGGTCATTACTACCCATTCTTCAAGAAATATGACCACTTTGCAGGTAACTATGGAAATGCATGGTGGAAGCAGAAAGAAGAATTTGAAAGCTTTAATGGACCAATCCTTATGACCACCAACTGTATCGTGCCACCAAAGGATTCTTATAAGGATCGTCTGTGGACCACTGGGGCAGCAGGATTCCCTGGCTGCAAGCATATTGATGCTCCATATGGTCAGGTCAAAGACTTTGGACCAATCATCGACCAGGCCAAGTCTTGCCAGGCACCAACTGAGATTGAAACAGGAAGCATTGTAGGTGGATTCGCCCATGAGCAGGTATTTGCCTTAGCAGACAAGGTCGTGGATGCAGTCAAGACAGGAGCCATCAAGAAATTCGTCGTTATGGCAGGATGTGATGGTCGCCAAAAAGCACGTTCTTACTATACAGAATTTGCAGAAAAATTACCAAAGGACGCAGTGATTCTTACCGCTGGATGTGCCAAGTACAAGTACAACAAGCTAGACCTTGGTGATATTGGAGGCATCCCTAGAGTCTTAGATGCTGGACAGTGTAATGATTCTTATTCTTTGGCCTTGATTGCACTGAAACTCAAGGAAGTATTTGAACTAGAGGATATTAACGACCTTCCAATCATCTACAATATTGCCTGGTATGAGCAAAAAGCAGTCATTGTATTACTAGCATTATTGTACTTAGGCGTGAAGAATATCCACTTAGGACCAACTCTTCCAGCCTTCCTTTCTCCTACTGTAGCCAATGTCCTCATTGAGAACTTTGGTATCGCAGGAATCGGAACGGTAGAAGATGACTTAGACCTTTTCTTTGGAGAAAAATAAATTAGAGTGATATAAGATAGATCAACCAGTCTGCCTACCAATTATAGGCAGGCTGGTTTTGCTTTACAAAATCAGATTATATGATACAATTTCTGTGTTTGTCTTGAACGTGTAGGAGAAGGAGTAAAGGAGAAGAAAGTGCTAGAATATTTGATTATATGTCCCTTGGTATTTGTAGCAGGATTTATCGATGCAGTAGCTGGAGGAGGGGGATTGGTTTCTTTGCCAGCCTATATGATTTCTGGAATTCCCGTTCATCATTGCATCGCCACCAACAAGATGAGTTCCTTTATGGGAACGGCAGTGGCAACAGGCAAGTATGCTAGAAGTGGATTTGTGCCATGGAAGATTGGCTTGTGCTGTATTCCGGCTGCTTTTGTAGGTTCAGCCACGGGGGCCAATATTGCCCTTTTAGTATCCGATGGCGTCTTTCGAATCATCTTGCTGATTGTTCTTCCGGCCACCGGCTTGTATGTGCTACTAAAAAAGAATCTTATCTCCCAAAAAGAAGAATTCCCCTTGAAGGTAATGGTGCTTCTAGCAATCATCATTGCTTTTGTTATTGGCATCTATGATGGTTTCTATGGCCCGGGAACAGGGACTTTTTTGATTCTTCTTCTTACTGGTCTTGCCAGAATGCAGCTCAACCAGGCCAATGGTTTAACCAAGATGATCAACCTATCCACCAACTTTTCTGCTTTAGTGGTCTTTTTGCTTCATGGTCAAGTCTTGCTTCCACTAGGTATCATAGCTGGCTGCTTTAATATTGCTGGAAATTATCTTGGTGCGAAGAGATTTGAAAAAGGGGGCAGCAAGATCGTAAGACCGGTGATGATTGTTGTACTTTGCATCTTTTTTATAAAAATAATTTATGAAATGGCCTGTTAATTATACAAAATAAACATAATACCATA
>CAVJBW010000089.1:4302-6168 GCA_963647625.1 Lachnospiraceae bacterium | reverse complement strand
AATAAATACTATACTATTCTTATTTAGCAAGCTGAGCCTGAAGAGCTGTAAGTGCAACAACACCTACGATATCTTCTGCAAAGCATCCTCTTGAAAGATCATTAACAGGAGCTGCAATACCCTGAAGAACAGGACCATAAGCTTCTGCCTTAGCAAATCTTTGAACAAGCTTGTATCCGATATTACCAGCATCGATATTAGGGAATACTAATACATTAGCATGTCCTGCTACCTTGCTATTAGGTGCCTTTAATTCACCTACTGAAGGAACGATTGCTGCATCAAGCTGAAGTTCTCCATCAAGAGCAAGCTCTGGATATTCACTCTTAGCAATGTCTACTGCATTGTGAACCTTGTCAACAAGGTCATGCTTAGCAGATCCCATTGTTGAATGAGAAAGCATAGCAATCTTAGGTTCTGCACCTACAAATGTCTTAAAGCTTTCTGCACAGCTTCCTGCGATTGTTGCAAGTTCTTCAGAAGAAGGATCCTGGCAAAGTGCACAGTCAGCGAACATTACAACACCATCAGCGCCATATTCTTTTGTTGGAGTATCCAAAATAAAGAAAGAAGATACCATCTTGGTTCCAGGTGCTGTCTTCAAGATCTGAAGAGCTGGTCTTAAAATATCTGCTGTAGAATGGCAAGCTCCAGAAACAAGTCCGTCAGCATCACCCATCTTTAACATCATAATTCCAAAGGTAGGATAATCATTTAATAAGATTTCTCTTGCCTTTTCTTCTGTCATGCCCTTCTTCGCACGAAGTTCTGTAAGTTTTGCTACATAATCATCAAGCTTATCGCAATTTGCAGGATCTACAGTCTTAACTCCTGTAAGATCTACGCCAAGTTCTTTTGCCTTTGCTGCAATTGCATCTTCAGCACCGATCATAACAAGGTCAGCAATGCCTTCCTTCATTGTCATCTCTGCTGCACGATAAGTTCTATCATCTTCTGATTCTGGTAAGATAATTAACTTCTTGTCTGCTTTTGCTTTTGCTTTTACTTCATCAATAAATGCCATTTTTAAGTTCTCCTTCCAAAGAAAGTATAATTTTTGTCCATTTCATAGTCAGACTAGAATTATTATATACCTTTGAAATAACTGAAACAAGACTCTAATTTCGTTAGTTTTATGTCAAAGTCGAATAGGCTATTCCTTCTGCTTGTTTTTGATTTTTACCTATTATATTATAGCTATATAATTGTCTGAATAGATTAGCCGAAAGGCTTTTAGACTGATCCCTTTTTATAAGGAGGAATACCTTTTGAAACTAGTAGCAATCATTTGCGAATACAATCCCTTTCACAATGGGCACAAATTTCAAATAGACTCTGTTCGAGCTCTTTATCCAGATGCTATGATTTTAGCCCTCATGAGCGGCGACTTTACCCAAAGAGGAGCTCCTGCCCTGATTGACAAGCATGCCAGATGCAAGATGGCACTTTTAGGCGGAGCTGATTTATGCGTGGAATTGCCTAGCATTTGGGCTACTTCTTCTGCTTATGATTTTGCCAATGGGGCAATTCATTTGCTTAATTCCCTAGGGCTCGTAGACTATTTAGCCTTTGGGTGTGAGCACTATGATTCAAAAACCTTTGACAAAATCATCCGCATTCTATCCAAAGAGCCTACCGAATATAAAGAACTATTAAAAGACCATCTAAAGCAGGGGGATTCCTTTCCGCTAGCTAGGCAAAAAGCCTTGTGTGCTCTTCTAGGTGAAGAGATCATTCCCTTGCTTCAAGGTCCTAACAATCTTCTAGCCTTGGAATATTTAAGAGCGCTTCATCAAACAGGCTCGAAGATTCAGCCTCTTCCTATTTTAAGAAAAGGGGCAAAGCACTCTAGCATAGGATTTGAAG
>CAVJBW010000089.1:0-4292 GCA_963647625.1 Lachnospiraceae bacterium | reverse complement strand
CCACGGCAAGTGCAAGTGCAATTCGTCATGAACTAACAAGCACTTCCCCTTCCTGGGAGCAATTATCCAGGGTACTTCCTCCTGCTTCCTATGAGATTCTTCTTTCTTATTATAATGAGAATTTACTAATTAAAGAGGAAGATTTTGATAGGATTCTTTCTTATCTATTAGCGCAAAAATCAAAAGAAGAGCTTAGCTGCCTTGTAGATTTTGACCATGACTTCACAGATCGCATGTTCAAATATCGCTGCGAATATATTTCCTGGGCAGACTTTTGCCATCGATTAAAGACCAAGAACTATACCTACACCAAAATCAGCAGAAACCTGATTCATTTACTTCTTGGACATAAAAAGGAAGATCTGCTTGCTGCAAAGGAAGATGGCTACAGCCCCTATTGCCGTATATTAGGCTGCAACAAAGAAGCCACCTTTCTCCTTCGCATGTTAAAGGAAGCTTCTACCATTCCTATCATTGATCAGATCAGTAAAGCTGCTCAATATGAGGATTTATCGCTTCAAAAGATCTTAGCCCAAGACTTGCTAGCCACAAGTATTTATCAAAATGCACAACAAGTAAAAAGTAAGAAGCAAGTAAAGAGAGAATTTCAACAAGGCATCTGTCTTATAATTAACAATGCTTGAAAAGACCATATATTTACTTTATACTTAAGTTGATACTTTATGTGGCTTACATTGCCACAAATACGTAAAGAAACAAAGAGGAGAGGTATCAATCATGAATCAACAGATCAAACCATTTAAGAAAGTACTTGTTGCAAACAGAGGTGAAATTGCAATTCGTGTCTTTCGAGCTCTCAACGAACTAGGTATCAAGACCGTCAGCATTTACTCTAAGGAAGATAAATATTCTATTTTCCGTGCAAAAGCAGACGAATCGTACCAGTTAAATCCTGAAAAAGGACCTATCGATGCTTACCTCGACATCGATACCATCATCGACATTGCTCTTTCCTGCGGTGCAGATGCAATCCATCCTGGATACGGATTCTTGTCTGAAAATCCAGAATTCGTAAAAGCCTGCGAAAGCAACGGAATCGTCTTTATCGGACCTTCCGCAGAGTTGATGAATGCAATGGGTGATAAGATTTCATCCAAGCAGATGGCTATCAAGGCTGATGTACCGATCATCCCTGGTGTTGACTATGCTATCCACGATTCAGAAACTGTAGTAAAGGTTGCTGATGAAATTGGATATCCAGTTATGTTAAAGGCATCAAATGGTGGTGGCGGACGTGGTATGCGTATCGTTAACAGTCGTGAAGATATCTTAAAAGAATTTGAAGAAGCAAAGGCTGAGTCCAAAAAGGCCTTTGGTGATGACAAAATTTTCATCGAAAAATATTTGCGTGGACCAAAGCATATTGAGGTTCAGATTTTAGGTGACAACTATGGAAATATCGTTCATTTATATGATCGTGACTGTTCTGTACAGCGTCGTCATCAAAAAGTAGTGGAATACGCTCCTGCTTTTTCTATTCCAGATGCAACACGTAAGATCATCTTCGATAGTTCTATTCGCTTAGCAAAGGAAGTTGGCTATCGAAATGCTGGTACCTTGGAATTCTTAGTTGATGCTGATAACAATGCTTACTTTATCGAAATGAATCCACGTATTCAGGTTGAGCATACTGTTTCAGAAATGGTTACAGGAATTGATATTGTTCAATCACAGATTTTAGTAGCACAAGGATACTCTCTCGATTCAGAAGAAATTGCCATTCCAAACCAGGAAGCAGTTCATTGCAACGGATACTCTATTCAGACTCGTGTCACCACAGAAGATCCAACCAACAACTTCCTACCTGATACTGGAACAATTTCTGTATATCGTACTGGTTCTGGTAATGGTATTCGTCTTGACGGTGGTAATGCTCATACCGGCGGAAAGATTTTACCTTACTATGATTCCTTACTTGTAAAAGCAATTTCCCATGACCGTACCTTTGAAGGAGCTGTTCGCAAGTCTCTTCGTGCCATGAAGGAAATGCGTATTCGTGGTGTAAAGACCAATATTCCATTCTTAATTAATGTATTAAATCACGATGTATTTAGAACCGGAAAGTGCTATACCACCTTTATCGAAGATACTCCTGAACTTTTCAACCTGGAAATGAGCCAGGATAGAGCAACCAAGATTATTGAATTTATCGGTAATCGTATTGTCAATACAAATGATGGCAAAAAGCCACACTATGACAATCGTGTACTTCCAACCTTTGATGCTTCTAAGAAGATCTATGGTGCAAGAGATGAATTCTTAAAATTAGGTGCTAAGGACTTTACTCAGAAAATTCTTACAGAAGACAAACTCTATGTAACCGATACCACCATGCGTGATGCTCAGCAGTCCCTAATGGCTACTCGTATGAGAAGTAAGGATTTGTGTGGTGCTGCCTATGCAACCAACGCATTTATGCAAAATGCATTTTCTGTTGAGGCTTGGGGCGGAGCTACTTTCGATACTGCCTATCGTTTCCTGAAGGAATCTCCATGGAAGAGACTAGACCTTCTTCGTGAACGTATGCCAAATACCTTGATTCAGATGTTACTTCGTGCTTCTAATGCCGTTGGATATAGCAACTATCCTGACAATGTAGTTCAAGAATTCATCAAATTAGCTTCTAAGCATGGTATCGATGTATTCCGTATCTTCGATTCTCTAAACTGGGTTGAAAATATGAAAATGCCAATCGAAGAAGCCTTAAAGACTGGCAAGATCGTAGAAGGTACCATCTGCTATACTGGCGATATTACCAGCCCAGATGAAACGAAATATACTCTTGATTACTATGTAAAGAAAGCAATTGAATTAGAATCCTTAGGCTGCCATACTTTGGCTATCAAGGACATGGCTGGACTTCTCAAGCCATATGCTGCTAAGGAATTAGTGGGAACCCTTAAGAAAGAACTTCATATTCCAATTCATCTTCATACCCATGATTCTACCGGAGCCGGTGTTGCAACAGTTCTAGCCGCTGCAGAAGCAGGCGTTGATATTGCCGACCTTGCTATCGAGTCTATGAGTAATCTGACTTCACAGCCTTCTATGAATGCTGTAGCAGAAGCTTTACGTGGAACTAAGAGAGATACCGGATTGGACTTTGACGAATTGAGCGAACTGAGCCGTTACTATGGACGCGTTCGTAAGGTTTACCAGAGCTTCGAAGCAGATATTAACTCTCCAAATGCTGATATCTACAAATATGAGATTCCTGGAGGTCAGTACTCTAACCTATCTGCTCAGGCAAAATCAATGGGTGCTACCGAAAAAGACTTCGAAAAGATCAAAGCTCTCTACAAAGATGCCAATGATCTCCTTGGAAATATTGTCAAAGTTACACCTACTTCAAAAGCAGTTGGTGACTTAGCAATCTTTATGTACAACAATGGATTAACCAAAGAAAATATCCTTACAGACGGTGCTTCTTTAGCTTATCCAGACTCTGTAGTCTCTTACTTCCAGGGAATGATGGGTCAGCCTGATGGTGGATTCCCATCTGAATTACAAAAGATTGTCTTAAAAGATATTGAGCCACTGTCTGAGAGACCTGGTAAGCTTTTACCACCTGCTGACTTTGATGCCATTCGAAAGCATTTAGCTAGCATTTCCATCTTTGATGAGTTAGATCGTTCTTCTCAGGAAATCATGGAAATCTCCTATGCTCTCTATCCTAAGGTATATGACGAATACCAAGAGCACTATCAAGCATATAATGATGTTACTAGACTTGAATCTCATGTATACTTCTTTGGTCTTGCCAAGGGCGAAGAAACTACCTTGAATATCGGCGATGGTAAGATGTTAATTATCAAATTCGTAGAACTAGGCGATCCTGATGAGGAAGGATATCGTTCCCTTGTCTTCGAAGTAAATGGTTGCATGCGTCAGGTTCGTATTCTTGATGAAAAACTTGAAGTTAAGTCAGATAGTCATCTAAAAGCCGACAAGAACAATCCAGCTCACCTAGGTTCTTCTATCCCAGGTACTGTAGGAAAAGTTCTTGTAAAAGAAGGCGATGAAGTCACTGTTAATATGCCTCTTATGACGGTAGAAGCCATGAAGATGGAGACAACTGTTGTTGCTACTGTTAATGGTAAAGTTGACAAGATTTATGTAGAAGCTGGAGACAGTGTACATCAAGAAGACCTACTTATTTCTTTCATTGTTGAAGAAGAAGAATAAAATTAGATCTACTAAAAAAGAGTCCTGTAATGGGACTCTTTTTTTTGAACATAAGAACGAATTCCTATTACAAAAAGAAAGGTTGA
>CAVJBW010000088.1:2936-6340 GCA_963647625.1 Lachnospiraceae bacterium | reverse complement strand
CCATGGTGCATCATCCATTAAGATTTCTTGCATCTCTGCGTAATATTCCATTCTCTGCGTGTCATCTGTGCAACTGTATGACAAATCATTCAGCTTCTCAAATTCCTCATTGTAATAAAACATAGTGTTCCAGCCAGTTGTTGCCCAGTTCTTTTTTGTGAACAAACTATTAAACAGATATGAAGCTTCACCTGTACCGGATTCCCATCCAAAGAAGTACATCTCTACTGTGTTATTATCATCCCATGCAGTCTTTACTACATCAAGATAAGATGCCCAGTCGTATACCTCTATCTCCAAATTTATTCCTACTTCTGCGAGCTGAGAAATGACAGCCATAACGGTAGCCTTATCCTTGAAATAACGTCCATCACAAGTATAAATGGTTGCTTCAAACCCATCCGGGTATCCAGCTTCTGCAAGCAATGCCTTCGCTTTTTCTGGGTCGTATGAATAAATATCTCCTTTATCACTAAAGCCATATGTTGTTTCTGCCAGAACAGATTTCGCAACTGTGCCCATACCGCCAAGAACGCCCTCAACGATTGCATTCTTATCAACAGCATAGTTCATAGCCTGCCGAACAAGCTTGTTGTCAAAAGGTGCTTTTGTCATGTTAAATCCAATTTGAGCTACCCTATTACTATCCGCATATTGAATAGTATACTTGTCGTTGCCTTCAAATCTCGCAATATCTTCTTTTGTAACACCAGTTATGAAATCAACCTCACCTGTTTCAAGCATGTTGACACGAGTTGAAGTTTCAGATACCGTAAGGAATTTAATTTCTGTAACATCAGGAAGTTCTCCCCAGTAATCATCATATCTCTCAACTACTACGTATTCACCTGGAGCCAATTCTTTAAACTTATACGGACCAGTGCCTACTGGTGCTGCAGCAATTTCATCATTAGTACGTTCTAGTGACTTGCTACTCATTATAGCACCACCACCATAGGCAAGTACATTAAGAAGATTAGCTTGCACTGTGTTTGTAATAATCTCTACGGTATAATCATCTACTACGTTTACATCTTTGATATTGTTATAAAGATAAGCTCGCGTACTTCCTTCATTTGTAAGATATCTCTCAAGAGATGCCTCTACATCAGCTGCCGTGAAATCTTCTCCATCATGAAATTTCACACCCTCACGAAGCTTGAATGTCCAAGTAAGACCATCCTCAGAAACTTCCCATGATTCTGCAAGTAGCGGTGATACCTCATTATATTCGTTGGCTCTCACTAAGCCTTCGAAGATCTGATCCTTTACCGTTTCTCCCGGTGTAGATGCATTAACCTGCGGATCAAGAGACAGAATCTCAGCAGTTACAGCAACCACAATGCTAGTATCCTTTTCAGCCGTTTCCTCTCCTTCTTCCGTGCCTCCACCACATGCAGCTAGTGAAAACACCATAATAACCGCCATCAAAAGTGCTAGATATTTTTTCATCCTTTTGTTCCTCCTTCTTTATTACGTTTTCCTTTATTTTAAAGCTTTCAAAGCCATATAGGACAATTCGCACACTTCATAAAGAGCATCATTTATTCTGTTCTTATTTTTTGTGAGTTGCGTAAGTACCATACCATACTCTATTGAATCAGGTGACAAGTCATCCAGCCTATTCGCATCAGCAAAAAGTGGTATAGGAGTTGATAATCTAGAATGTCCGTAACTGTCCTGCTGGTACTTATCTGCGTAAGTAAGGAATACATTGCTGAGCAAATGACTCACATTCTTTACATAACGATTATATAAATCAATCTGCTCGTCATCCAAAACTCCTATCTTTTCCTGTACTGCTTTTACTGATTTTTCGGCGGCTTCAAGATTTTCTTTTAAATCAGTCAGCTTTAAATGTTTACCAAGAATTGTCTCCACATTTAAAAGTTTTTCATTTAGTTCCTCAAACCACACAGCATATTCGTATGGGAGAATTTTTATATTCGCAAGTTGATACAAAACAGAAAGCGTAACCTTAGTGTCGGTCTCTAAAATGTCAATATCACACTTATCCAATCCATCTTCCTTTGTATGGTTCCACCACCCAAGTGTTGCTCCATGCGCTTTTTCCATGTATTCCTGGGTAAATGACATTCTCTGAGTAATGGAAGGTATGCCTATGCCCATAAAGCTTTGATCTCCGATTTTTTTCAGAGCCATCGCTCTAATATCTTTTTTACCTTCTATTGCAAAATAATTATCTTTTGCAAAGTTAAGAAGTTCACGTGATGCCTTTATTTCGAAAATTTCGGTTTCACCTACACCCGTAGAATCTATATGCATGTAGCTGATACATTTTTTTTGCAAAAGATCCCAATTTTGATCAATAAACCAAGTGGAACCCGCTGCTTCAGCAATCTCATGTCCGTTCCAGAAAAGGAAATAAACATCTCTGTCCAAATGTTGACGATACTTAGAGAACAAACGACAAATTTCTAATGCAGTGGCATTTCCCGTTGCATTACAAGTCACGCCAGGTTTCCATGCGTCAAGGTGCGAGCACACAAGCAAAAAGTCATCACTTTTCCCGTTTCCGCGCAGAATTCCTTGCGGTTCATGTACCTTACTCCACTCTCTTGTAGCAATTGCCGTAACATGCAACCTTACAGTCTCCCCAGCAAGGCACCATTCCTTCAATTTTAGTCCAGCAAGCCTTGTAATGCCCACTCCTATAATATCAGGTATCTTATTAAAAGTTTCCTCTGTAGGATTTCCCCAAACTGCCTTCAATCCTCTATTGCAAATGACTTCTTCATCGTTGCCCCAGTTCATGCAAACAATTCCGGCAGCACCCATTTCCCACGCAATTCTCGCTTTTTCAGGAACAGGAGGCGCATAAGAAACTTCTAGCAAAACAAGCTTGCCTTTTACGTCCAATCCTTCATAACTCTCATATGAGCCGTTGCCACCGTAAACTAAATCGAATTCCTCTCCTTCTGGTAATGTGGATTTAATGTGAGCACACGGTAAGCTATCTATTTCCAAGATTTCTGGCGATACAACCTTTATTTTTGAATATTGTGGATCACTATTATATGTATAGAATTCATTATTCGTAACTTCTAATCCATACTCCTCCATTCTGTTAGTGATATACTCCGCAGCTCTACGTTCGTCTTCACTGCCTGCTAATCTGTACGGCGTGTTTTCTGTAAGCCAATGAATGGTTTTGCTCATTTCTTCCTTACTCACTTCAGACAGTATCTTTTTCAAAATCTCCATCTTATCTTACTTCCTTTCTATTGTCGTGTCCATTCTGGTTCACTTGGTCACCCACATTGTTTTAAAAAATAAGTCAGCGTACTTCTGAAGATTTCCATGTTACACATTGCAGCTTGCTCACTTGGTCACCCATATTTCTCTAAATAAAAAGGTGCCCTCACCACCATACATTCCACTAT
>CAVJBW010000088.1:0-2872 GCA_963647625.1 Lachnospiraceae bacterium | reverse complement strand
TCAGAATTGTCTGACTTTTTTTGATATATTTATTGTAATCTTTTGTACTAAATCTGTCAATCTTTTTCTATATAATTATCTTGTCAATATTATTTCACTAATGTGCTTTCTCTCTTGCTATTTTAATTCTTTCATCATGTCTATCGTAACTTGAATATGGTCATACATACAAAGTTTGGCTTTTTCAGCATTTCTTTCTTCGATAGCATTGATTATTTTCCTATGTGCTGCAAGTTCCTTTTCTGTCTCATGTGACACCATAAAGCCCCTAAAAGTATTGCTCATCATATCTAAAATCGCAGATAATACAATTGACAAAGTTTGTTCCATAAACCTGTTACCTGACTTCTTTGCATACATGCGATGTAATTCAAATTCACCAACAGTAAGGCCAGTTTCTTCAAATCTTTTCTTCATTTGCTGATATGCTAACTTGATTTCTTTAATATCGTCATCGGAAGCGTTTTGAACAAGCATTTCAACTGCCTTGACTTCCAATGTCTGTCTCACTTCGTATGCCTCCACCATCGAGCATTTTTCAAGATCTCGCGACATTTTTTTCGTCATTCCGTGTGATGTCGTAGAATACTTATCAGAAACTTCTCTTAAATATCTTCCACTTCCTTGCATCGATACTATAATTCCGCGTCCTTCAAGAACATGAAAAGCTTCACGGAGTACATTCCTGCTTATTCCTAATCTATCAGTGAGTTCCCTTTCAGATGGAAGCTTATCACCAGGTTTTATTTGCTCTTGATCAATCATTTTATATAGTTCATCCACAACTTCTTGATAAAGTAGTGGTCTATTAATTCGATTCTGTGCTTTCATCACTTTTCCTCCTATCGCAATCTTAAACTCTGCGAGCAGAAACTATTTTCTTATTCTTGCGCAATTTATGCACAGCTATGCAGATTATTTACGCCTCACACCCAAACTCTTCTCGCAGCTCGTCAATCAGCTCATATGGAAAGCTGTCGGCTGTGCCATCCTTTTCTTCCAAGTATTTCACAATCTTCCTTGCAAGCTCGATCCCCTCTCGGCTGTGTTTCACACCAGGTTCATTCGATATAGTATCGAAGTGTCCTCTCGCCGCCCACACCTGATCGTAGATTTCGAGCTGTGCGATTATCTTCCCTGTCTCCACAGTATAAGTGTTTTCGTTATCCCAGCTCGGCGAACCAAGCTTCTGGAAAATGGATTGAAGTTGGTATAGGATATTCTCTGCATTCAAGTCCAGAGGAATATAGATGCGGACATTGTCGTCGGGAAGAATACCGCCGTCTTTTCTTTGTTTCCCCGTCATTGCCTTATCCAACTCGCCTTGCAATTGATAAGGGGTATCGGCAGCAATCGTCAAATCATTGACATAGAGTACTCTTTCAGGGATGGGGTTGATATCTAAATTGTGATGCATAGTTGGCTCCTTTCTGCGTGGTATTACAGCGTAAGAAATATACACTATAGTTTCATTTCTCTTCTTTTTTTAATCACTATCCTTTGTTTTTTTATGCAACAAAACGGCTTGCGCGAATGATCACTGCGCACATTTAGTGCTCCGTCTTACATAATCTCCGCAAGACTTCCCCATTATACCACAAAAGCGTTTTACTGAAAATTGCGAGGAAGTCGCATTCCTATTAAACTTTTTTTGAAAGGTCCTATCGGTCAATAACTTCGTCCACATCAAAATATTCTTCAAATATCTCTTTTTTAGTCTCATGCCACGAGCCTTTGCCAAAGAAGGCATATGTATAATCCGTTTTACCGTTTTTCACACTGAGGCGTATCGTGAATATAGAGTTTTCAAAAGTGATATTTTCCTCATCGCCGACAATCCGGCAAAATGCACGAATAATCCCATTTTTTACAACGTAATCGTAAAATACAGTTGAGCATTTTCCCTCTTTGCAAACATCCGCAAAAGGTTCTTCTGTAAATTTTTTCATGCTCGGCTCATATTCTACAAAATTATCCGGATCCAGATTTGCTTCTACTATAAATTCTTTTAAGCGAGGCCAGATAAGCTCTTTTAGTGCTTTATCGCAATCAGGCATCATACTTTCCATATCTGGTGGGAAGGCGTTTTCTTGCAAATTCATTTCACATCTCCTCTGTTGTGTTTTCTGATCTAATTACACCTATTTTCTAGATTAATTATACCAGTAAAAAAGCGCTGTGTACATTGATTTGCAACGGATTTGGGATTTTTTTGCATCCATTTTTTAAAAAAATGTTTGGAATTTGCAGCTATGATATGGCTATGGAAAAACGCCTAATACATGCTTTGACATTCAGAAATCTGATAGCTTGATTAGAATTAGAGCCACATCCCTATAAATACTTTTTCGGTAATACAACATTAATAGAGATATCAAGCGCATCGAGCCAAGAAAGGAACTCAATCACATCTAAACGACGTTCACGATTTTCAACCTTAGATACGTAAGATTGGTTAACACCAAGCATGGATGCGAGTTGCTCTTGAGTGACATTCTTTTGAACACGAGCATTTCTTAGATTAGCAATTATATTTATGTAATCATCAGAATATATACTCTTCATTTTCTCACCTCAAAATGAAGTATACATTAGAAAGTGAGATATTCCAAAATAGAATATGCGATAAAATATGAAAGGCATGTTTGAGAATAAGATATATGATAGATTACAAACAGCAAAGATTTCCATCACCGGACAGCAGAAACATAGAACCCGGATTATTCACCGGAACCATGATTTTCTACTCCAGAAAAATTGTTCGGAATGGTGATTTCCTATGCCTGGACATGTGATGGAAAACTCCTCAGAATACTCAAGTTGTAGTAAACGAGTCCATAATTGGAGCAACTTGGTTCAATTGTTTAAAAGT
>CAVJBW010000087.1:5995-6406 GCA_963647625.1 Lachnospiraceae bacterium | reverse complement strand
GTATCATGATACCAAAAGAATCTTAAAGGAATATGGCCTTGAGCAATATGAAATTTCTAATTATGCAAAAAAAGGATTTGAATGCAAGCATAATCTAGGATATTGGCTTCGGAGAGATTATTTAGGCTTTGGGCTAGGAGCTGCCTCTTGCTTTGATCATTGTCGTAAGAAAAATACGGAAAATATGGACCGATATTTGATGGAACACTGGGAAGAAGAAGCAGAAGATGAGCGCTTATCTCAACAAGATGAAATGGAAGAAACTATGATCTTGTCCTTACGATTAAATCAAGGACTAAGAAAAGAGATGTTTTACAATCAATTTCAAATTTCTCAGGAAGACATTTATAAAAAGGTCAATGACAAGCTAAAAAAAGAAGGTCTTCTATGGGAAAACAGCCAGGCCTTAGG
>CAVJBW010000087.1:5153-5985 GCA_963647625.1 Lachnospiraceae bacterium | reverse complement strand
CTTTTATAGGGGAAAGAATTGGGGTTTTCTATTTTTATAAACAGTAAAATAGCGAAATCCTATATTTTTCAATAAATCAGGTAATTGGTTGAAGTGATAGGCAACGTCCTTTGGAGTATGGGCATCTGCCCCTAGGGTAAGTATCTCCCCGCCAAGCTGGAGGTAACGACTTAGGATTTCTTCTCTTGGATTGGGATGAGCAAGACCACTTCGATAGCCCCCCGTGTTGACTTCGATTCCTTTTCCATTTTCGATAAGCTTTTTTAAAATGGTATCAAGATAGTCGCTGTAGTCTTGATAGGTGAAGGCAGCGTCTTTGTTTGGTCCATAGCGAAGGACATAATCAATATGACCATAGCAGTCAAAGTTTTTGAAGGCATCGATATTTTCTATGGTTGCCTGGAAATACTCCTGATAGGCTTCTTTTTCGCTTCGGCCCTCATAATAATCAGGATAGTAAGGATCCTTATGGTGGGCCACATGGGACGAGGCAATCACATAGTCGAAGGGATGGTCTTGAACAATCTGCTGCAATTGGCCTGCTAGGTGGGGCTGAATTCCAAGTTCAATGCCAAGGCCGATATCAAAATCCAAGGTGGATTCCTCTTTGAGCTTGGTCATGTAGGGAATATAAGCGTCAAGATCCAGTAAGAATAATTCTCGCTCCTCCCCAGGGTAGTCTAGGTCTAGATGGTCGGTAAAGCATAGTCCACCCAAGCCTTTTTCCATGGCACTATGTAACATGTCATGAACCCTTGCGGTACTATCTCCGGAAAAACGTGTATGCATGTGACAATCGTATAACATAAATAGCTCCTGTTTGAATTGTTAT
>CAVJBW010000087.1:0-5143 GCA_963647625.1 Lachnospiraceae bacterium | reverse complement strand
ATGATTAAGTATTCGTGCGAAATACGCATGATACAAGTTTTCAAAAAATGGAGGGCAATAATATGGCAGTGAGAGTAGCAATTAATGGATTTGGACGAATTGGTCGCTTGGCTTTTCGTCAGATGTTTGGCGCAGAAGGTTATGAAGTTGTAGCAATCAACGATTTGACAAGTCCTAAGATGCTAGCACATTTATTAAAATACGATTCTTCTCAGGGAAGATATGTTAGCTTTGAAGACAAAGACAAGGTAACAGCTGGAGAAGATTCTATTACAGTAGATGGCAAGACAATTAAGATTTATGCAGAAAGTGATGCTTCAAATCTTCCTTGGGGAGAACTTAAGGTGGATGTTGTGCTTGAATGTACAGGCTTTTATACCTCAAAGGAAAAGGCTTCTGCTCATATCAAGGCTGGAGCAAGAAAGGTTGTAATCTCAGCTCCTGCAGGAAATGACCTTCCAACCATCGTTTACAATGTAAACCATGAGACTTTGACTCCACAGGATACTGTTATTTCAGCAGCTTCTTGTACAACGAACTGTCTTGCACCAATGGCAAAGGCATTAAATGATTTAGCACCAATTCAAAGTGGTATCATGAGCACTATTCATGCTTATACAGGAGATCAGATGACTCTTGATGGACCACAAAGAAAGGGCGATCTTCGTCGTTCTCGTGCAGCAGCAGTGAATATTGTTCCTAATTCCACTGGAGCAGCCAAGGCAATTGGTCTTGTTATTCCTGAATTAAATGGAAAATTAATTGGTTCTGCTCAGCGTGTTCCAACCCCAACAGGATCTACCACAATTTTGATTGCTGTTGTTAAGGGTCAGGTGAGTGTTGATCAGGTGAATGATGCAATGAAAGCAGCTGCAAATGAATCATATGGATATAATGATGAACAGATCGTATCAAGCGATATCGTAGGAATGAGATATGGTTCTTTATTTGATGCTACTCAGACTATGGTATCTCCAATTGAAGGAACAGACCTTACTCAGGTACAGGTAGTTTCTTGGTATGACAATGAAAATAGTTATACAAGCCAGATGGTACGTACGATTAAATATTTCTCAGAATTACAATAAGGACAATTAATCACAGGGTCCGGCCTAGAATGGGCCGGGCCTTTGTTATGATAAGGAGGCAGGATATGCTTAACAAATTAACCATTGATGATATTGATGTAAAAGGAAAAAGAGTGCTCTGCAGATGCGATTTTAATGTACCTTTAAAAGATGGACAGATTACAGATGAAAATCGCCTAGTGGCAGCTCTTCCAACTATTCAGAAGCTGATTGCAGATGGGGGCAAGGTGATTTTGTGTTCTCATCTAGGAAAACCAAAAGGACAGGCAGTTCCTTCCTTGTCATTGGCACCAGTAGCAAAGCGTTTGTCTGAATTGTTAGGACAGGAAGTTGTTTTTGCAGCAGATGATTGTGTGGTAGGAGAAAATGCAAAAAAAGCTGTAGAGAATATGAAAGATGGAGATGTGATTCTCCTGGAAAATACTCGCTATCGCGTAGAAGAAACAAAAAATGGCGAGGCATTTAGCCAAGAACTAGCATCGATTTGCGATATTTTCGTAAATGATGCGTTCGGTACAGCACATAGGGCTCATTGTTCCAATGTAGGAGTTGCAGCTTTGGTAGATACCGCTTGCGTAGGCTATCTGATGCAAAAAGAAATTGACTTTTTGGGAAATGCAGTGAATTCTCCTGAAAGACCATTTGTTGCAATCTTAGGAGGAGCAAAGGTGGCAGATAAGCTAGGCGTTATTTCTAACCTCCTTGAAAAATGTGATACTTTAATTATTGGTGGAGGTATGGCCTATACCTTTATGAAAGCAAAAGGATACGAGACCGGCACCTCTCTTTTAGATGAGGAGAAGATTGATTACTGTAAGGAAATGCTTGCAAAGGCAGACCAGCTAGGTAAACAATTATTGCTTCCAATTGATACTGTAGTAGCCAAGAATTTCCCAGATCCTATTGATGGACCAATTGAGGTGTCAGTGGTACCATCTAATGAAATCCCAGCAGACCAGATGGGACTTGATATTGGACCTAAGACCGCTGAATTATATGCACAGGCAGCTGCACAGGCCAAGACTGTTGTTTGGAATGGACCAATGGGAGTTTTCGAAAATCCAACCCTGGCTAAGGGAACCATTGCAGTAGCAGAGGCTTTGGCAAAAACTGATGCAACTACAATTATTGGTGGCGGCGACTCAGCAGCAGCAGTAAATCAATTAGGATTTGGAGATCAGATGTCTCATATTTCAACGGGAGGCGGAGCTTCCTTAGAATTCTTAGAAGGAATTACCTTGCCGGGAATCGCAGCAGCAAATGACAAATAAAAGGAGCTTGTATATGTCTAGAAGAAAAATTGTAGCAGGAAATTGGAAGATGAATAAGACTCCATCACAGGCAGTTGAATTAGTGAACCTGCTTAAGCCTTTGGTGGAAAATGACGATGTAGATGTTGTATTTTGTGTTCCAGCTATTGATATTATTCCAGTGCTTGAAGCAGTAAAAGGAAGCAATATTAAAGTCGGTGCAGAAAATATGTATTACGAAGAAAGCGGAGCATATACAGGTGAGATTGCCCCTGATATGTTAACCGATGTTGGCGTAGAATATGTGATCTTAGGACATTCTGAAAGAAGAGAATATTTTGCAGAAACCAATGAAACGGTGAATAAGAAGGTCTTAAAAGCCTTTGAACATGGCTTAAAGCCAATTATTTGCTGTGGAGAGACTTTGACTCAAAGAGAGCAAGGAATTACCCTTGATTTCATTCGCCAGCAGATCAAAATTGCCTTGCTAGGTGTTAGTGCCGACCAGGCCAAGGAAGCGGTCATTGCTTATGAACCAATCTGGGCAATCGGAACGGGAAAAACTGCAACTACTGAGCAGGCGCAAGAAGTATGTGGAGCGATTCGAGAATGTCTAGCCCAGCTCTATGGCCAGGAAGTAGCACAAGAAATTCGCATTCAATATGGTGGATCTGTGAATGCAAAAAATGCTGCGGAACTTTTTGCTCAAACAGATATTGATGGAGGCCTAGTAGGCGGCGCATCTTTAAAGGCTGATTTTGGACAGATTGTAAATTATAACAAATAATGGAGGAAAAGGATAATGGCAAAGAAACCTACCGTATTAATGATTTTGGATGGTTTTGGCTTAAACGATGAAAAAGAAGGAAATGCAGTGAAGGCTGCAAAGACTCCTAATATTGATGGACTCATGGAAAAATATCCATGGGTCAAGGGAAATGCTAGCGGGCTTTCTGTAGGATTACCGGATGGTCAGATGGGTAATTCAGAAGTCGGGCATATGAATATGGGAGCAGGACGCATTGTTTATCAGGAACTTACTAGAATCACCAAATCCATTCAGGATGGAGATTTTTTTGCCAATCCTGCATTAAAGTCCGCTTTTGAAAATGTAAGAAAGAATGACAGCTCCTTGCATTTATTTGGCCTCTTATCAGACGGTGGAGTGCATTCTCATAATACCCACTTATATGGACTGCTAGAGATGGCCAAGAAAGAGGGCATTCAAAAGGTTTATGTTCATTGCTTTTTGGATGGCAGAGATACTGCCCCTACCTCAGGTGCTTGCTATATCAAGCAGTTACAAGACAAGATAAAAGAAATCGGAGTGGGCAAGATTGCTAGCGTTTGTGGTCGTTACTATGCTATGGACCGTGACAATCGCTGGGACCGGGTACAAAAAGCTTATCATCTTCTAACTAAGGGAGAAGGAGAAAAAGCAATTGATGCACAAGAGGCAGTGGAAAAGTCCTATGAACGGGAAGTTACAGATGAATTTGTAGAGCCTATTGTGATCGTAGATCAAAATCAGCCGGTTGCTAAAGTACAAGACAAGGACTCCATTATCTTTTATAACTTCAGACCAGATAGAGCGAGACAGATAACGAGAGCTTTTTGCGCAGATGAATTTGATGGATTTGACCGGGGAAAAAGACTAGAACTTACTTATATCTGTTTTACGGAATATGATGTAACGATTCCGAATAAAGTAGTTGCATTTGAAAAAGTAAAATTAGAAGAGACCTTTGGTCAGTTCCTAGCAGAGAAGGGCTTAAAGCAGGCTCGTATTGCTGAAACTGAGAAATATGCCCATGTTACCTTTTTCTTCAATGGTGGCATAGAAGAGCCGAATCCTTTCGAAGACAGAATTTTGGTAAATTCTCCTAAGGTTGCAACTTATGACTTAAAGCCACAAATGAGCGCTTATGAAGTAGCTGACAGACTTTGCGAGGCCATTACCTCTGAGAAGTACGATGTTATCATTGTTAATTTTGCCAATCCGGATATGGTTGGACATACTGGAATCATGGAAGCGGCAGTTGCAGCAGTAGAAGCTGTAGATGAATGTGTTGGCCAGGCTTATAACGCTTTAATGAGTGTAGATGGACAGATGTTTTTATGTGCAGACCATGGAAATGCAGAACAGCTGCTTGATCCAATTACCAAAGAAAGCTTTACGGCACATACTATCAATCCGGTACCATTTGTTCTTATTAATTACAAAGAGGGATATGAATTAAAAGAAGGTGGTTGCTTAGCTGATATTGCACCGACCTTAATAGAAATGATGGAGCTGGTTCCACCAAAAGAAATGACAGGACATAGTCTTTTGATAAAGAAAAAATAAGCAATAAATTAGCACGTTATGCTTTATGCATAGCGTGCTAAAATATTATAAATGTCAATTGGTGCATTTTCAAATTCGCCACCATATTGAAAGTGTTCATTATCAATGGCTTTGCTGCGAATAATCTTTACCACGGTAAAGATGGGTTTATCCTCGGAAGAAAAATCAAGACGTGCATTGAAATAGTAGTTCTCAGGGAGAACACATTCTGAAATGAATCCGATTCCTAGTTCTGAAATGTCATTTACAGTAATAGGAGCTTCTAAGTTGGATATCATAATGTTGTCTTGACCATATAAATCGCAAATGCTTAAAGATAATGAAATAGGCAGTCTTTCGGAATTCCTTTTGTCATACATATTGTCTCAACTCCTTCGTTTGTCCATCCATGGAGCTTTTATGTTTTCGCAGTATAAATCGAATCAACTGTCCATAATAATATAACTTAATTTATGGAG
>CAVJBW010000086.1:0-6407 GCA_963647625.1 Lachnospiraceae bacterium | reverse complement strand
GAATACATGGACGAATATAACAAGATACAAGGATACCCTTTTCATATGCCAGGCCATAAAAGGCAGGTCATAAAAGGCAATGATTTAACGAAGGGCTTTGCTTATGACTATACGGAAATAACAGGCTTTGACAATCTTCACCAGCCAGAGGGCTTTTTAAAAAAGGCTCAGGAGCGGGCATCTAGGATCTACGGATCACAGGATTCTTACTATTTGGTGAATGGAAGCACCTGCGGTATCTTGACAGCCTTAAGCGCTGCCTGCGAAAGAGGAAGTGAAATCTTGCTTCATAGAGGCAGTCATAAGGCGGCCTATCATGCAGCTTTCCTAAGGCAGCTAAAAGTTCATTATCTCTATCCGGATATTCTGGAAAATGGCCTTGGAGCCAGCGTTCAACCGAGGCAGGTAGAGGAGATGTTAGAGAAATATCCTAAGATCAAGGTGGTTTTTCTTACATCCCCGACATACGATGGAATCGTTTCGGATATTCCTAGGATCGCATCCATTGCTCACCATTATGGAGCAATCTTGATTGTTGATGAAGCCCATGGAGCACATTTTGGATTTGATCCTAATTTTCCTCAGACGGCAGTAAGGCTAGGGGCAGACCTTGTGATTCAAAGCATGCACAAGACCTTATCAGCCTATACCCAAAGCGCCCTGCTGCATCGCTGTAGTCAAAGGGTATCTCCTGAGAAAATTATGTTCTATCTTGATATTTACGAAACAAGTTCCCCTTCTTATCTTATGATGGCACAGATGGATGAATGCCTAAAGGAATTAGAGGAAAATGGAAAGGAAATCTTTCATACCTTTTCCCAGCGATTAAGGTCTTTTTCTGAAAAGATAAAAGAGTTTACCTATATCCGGGCTTTTGAAGATTCGCCATGCATCTTTGGGAAGGATCCTTCTAAGATTTTGCTTCAAGATCTTTCAGGAAATCTGTCTGGCAAGGAGATTTTTGATCGATTGAGAAAGGAAGATCATCTAGAGCTCGAGATGCATGCAGGGAATTTTGCCACTGCCCTCACCAGCTATGCAGATACACCGGAAGGATTTGACAGGCTCTATGAGGGCCTTGGTAAGATCGATGATCAGCTACAGTTTATGCCTGAAAATCACAAGGAGGATGCAGGCAAATTGTTGCAGACTCTCTATCATCCAAAGGAAAAGTGCATGGAAGCCTATGAGGCAGAGGAGGCTCCATATCAGTGCCTTAAAAAAAGTGAGGCACAAGGAAAGATTAGCCAGGATTATATGTACCTATATCCGCCAGGGATTCCTTTTTATGTGCCAGGAGAAAGGATTACGAAAGAGTCTTTAATGGCCATGGATCTTCTAGAAGCAGCAGGCTATGACATCCAAGGACTGAAAGATCAAACAAAAGAAACTATAAGGATTGTAAAAGAAGATGGGTAAATTATTGTGCCTGATGGGCAAGAGTTCCTCGGGGAAGGATACGATTTATAAAAAGTTAAAAGAGGCAAGGCCAGAACTTAAGACGGTGGTGCCTTATACCACCCGCCCGATCCGGCAAGGAGAGATCGAAGGGCGAGAGTATCATTTTATTACGATAGAGCAATTAGAAGAATTAAGAGAGAGTGGCAAGGTGATAGAAGAGCGTTGCTATCAAACGGTTCACGGACCTTGGCATTATCTGACGGTAGATGATGGCCAGGTGGATTTTTCCCATGGTGATTATCTCTATATTGGCACCTTAGAAGTCTATCAAAGCCTTAAAAAATATTACGCCACCCAAGAGATTCTACCTATTTATATTGAGGTAGATGATGGCCTTCGCTTACTGCGCGCTGTGGAAAGAGAACGAAACCAGAGCCAACCCAAATATGCAGAGCTATGCAGGCGATTCTTAGCAGACGAAGAAGACTTTTCGAAAGAACACTTAGAAGAAGCGGGGATTGAGAGGGTTTATCGAAATGAAGACCTAAGAGATTGCCTTGATGAGATCTTAAGGGAACTAAAGTAGGAAGAATATTCGCATTGTTTCAGTAAATATGCTATACTTATCCCGTATGCAAAACAGGAGGGATTGCCATGGATATCAAAGTAAACCAGACCAATCCAGTTGCACCTGCTAGTCAAAGCAGCCAGGTAGAAAGAGGCGATGGAAGCTTCAAGTTTACCTTGGCAAGCCAGGTAGAAGAGGCGCAGCTACAAGAAACACTGAATAACATGCTAGAGAGTATCACGAAGCAAGGCGAGCAGATTGCCCGTCATATGGATATTCGGGATATGAAAAAATATAGAGAACTGGTGAAGGGATTTTTAAATGAAATTGTTACTCGTTCTCATAAATTTTCCAGAGAGAACTTCCTTGATCGAAGAGGAAGGCACAGAGTCTATGGAATTATTAAGCAAATCGATGACAATCTAGATGCTCTTGCCAAAGAATTATTAAAAGATGAGGCAAATCATTTAGAGATTTTGAGTCGTATTGACGAGATTCGCGGAATGTTAATCGATATTATTACATAACAAGGAGTAAGATTGAATGCCAGGATTTTCAGATATCATTGGACATGAGCAGATCATAGAACATATGAAAAATGTTGCAAAGGCCGCCAAGGTGTCCCATGCTTACATCATAAACGGTCCAGACCGATCTGGTAAGATGATGCTAGCAGAGGCTTTTGCCCAGACATTACAATGTGAAGAAGGCAAGGGAGAGGCATGCATGCAGTGCCATTCATGTCGTCAGGCAATCAGCCATAATCAGCCGGATATTATCTATGTGACCCATGAAAAGCCTGGAACGATTTCCGTAGAGGATATTCGCCAGCAGATCAATGGTGATGTGTCCGTTCGTCCTTACAGTAGCAAGTACAAGATTTATATTGTAGATGAAGCGGAAAAGATGAATGTGCAGGCGCAAAATGCTTTGCTAAAAACCATAGAAGAGCCACCGGAGTATGTGGTGATTTTGCTTTTGACTACCAATGCCGAAGGCTTTTTGCCAACGATTCTCTCGCGATGCACCCAGCTCAATCTTCATCCGGTAAGTGCAGAAATGATAAAAAATTATCTGATGAAAAGCTTTGCAATTCCAGACTATCAGGCTGGAGTCTGCGTTGCATTTGCCCAGGGAAATGTGGGAAAAGCCATGGATCTTGCCAGCTCAGAGAATTTTAATGAGTTAAAGAGCCAGGTGCTTGGAGTCCTCAAGAATATTGAGCAGATGCAGGAGTTCGAGCTCATAGATGCAATCAAGAGAATGAAGGAATATAAGCTTGAAATCAGGGATTATTTTGATTTGATGCTAGTATGGTATCGGGATGTTTTGCTTTACAAGGCTACTGCTGATGTGAATGGTTTGATCTTTAAAGATGAAATCTATAGCATCAAAGACCAGGCCAACCGCTCAGGATATGAGCAGTTAAATGAAATTATCGAAGCAGTGAAAAAAGCTCAAAGAAGAGTAGATGCCAATGTTAATCTTGAACTGGTAGTAGAGCTTTTGCTGTGGACAATTAAAAGAAATTTGGGATAAATATCCCCAGAAGTGTCATAGATGGAGGATAACTGTACATGGTAACAGTAATTGGAGTAAGATTTCGCCAGGCAGGTAAGATCTATTTCTTTGATCCAGGAGAAAACAAGGTAACTCTAGGGGATCATGTGATTGTAGAGACTGTGCGAGGCGTGGAATATGGAAGAGTGGTTGTTCCTAACAGAGAAGTTCTAGAAGAGGAAGTTGTATCACCACTAAAGCCAGTGATGCGAATTGCCACTCGGGAAGATGATGAAAAAGTAGAGAAAAATAAAGAACGAGAAAAAGAAGCTTTCAAGGTCTGCAAAGAAAAGATTCGTAAGCACAATCTAGAAATGAAACTAGTAGATGCAGAATATACTTTTGATAATAACAAGCTATTATTTTATTTTACAGCAGATGGACGAATTGACTTTCGCGAACTAGTAAAGGATCTAGCAAGTGTCTTTCGAACCCGTATCGAACTTCGACAGATTGGAGTCCGTGATGAAACTAAGATTATGGGTGGACTTGGAATCTGCGGTAGACCTATGTGCTGTCATACCTACCTCAGTGACTTTGCTCCTGTTTCCATCAAGATGGCAAAGGAGCAGAATCTATCCTTGAATCCTACCAAGATTTCAGGTACTTGTGGAAGACTCATGTGCTGTCTTAGAAATGAACAAGAAACCTATGAGTATTTGAATAAGCGCTTGCCAAATCCTGGTGATAAGGTCATGACTCCGGATGGAGAAAAGGGTGAAGTCAGCCAGATTAATGTCTTAAGACAGCTGGTAAAAGTCGTCATTGAAAGAGAAGATGAAAAGGAAGTTGTGGAATTTCCAGTATCTGAGCTGAAATTTAAGACCAAGAAAAAGCATCCTTGCGAAGCAGAAGAGGCAGAGCCAGTCTCAGAAGAGAAGGTAGAACCTAACAAGGAAGGCAAGAAGGAAAAACAACATCATAAGGATGGTGCAAAAAAGCCTCGTAGCAAGAACAAAAATAGAAATAAGCAAAAGCATTCTCTTACAGAAGAAGAGAAAGAGCTGATGAAACTAGAAGAACATGATGGAGGTTCTAAGCTTGACTAATTGGTTAAGAGAGGGCGAGCGCATCGATGATCTTGAAAGAAAAGGCTACAAGATTATCCAAAATCCAGATTATTTTTGCTTTGGTATCGATGCAGTTCTCCTTAGCTTTTACGCAAAGACAAAAGCAGGAGACAAAGTAATCGATCTAGGCTGTGGAAATGGAATCATTCCCCTTCTTCTGTCGGCAAGACAAGATGACCTAGATATTACAGGACTTGAGATTCAAAAGCAAAACGCAGAAATGGCAAAAAGAAGCGTGGCCTATAACAAGCTAGAAGAGCAAATTCATATTGTAACAGGAGATATTAAAGATGCTGCTAATCAATTAGGAGCATCTTCTTTTGATATCGTCACAACCAATCCCCCTTACATGATTGCAGACCATGGCCTAAAAAATCGCCAGGATGCCAAGAGTATTGCCCGCCATGAAGTGGCATGCTCTCTAGAGGATATCCTACAGCAAAGCGCCAAACTTCTCAAAGTAAAAGGTCGCTTCTATATGGTGCATCGCCCATTTCGCTTAGCAGAAATCATGTCAAAGATGGTAAAAGTGGGGATCGAACCTAAGAGAATGCGCCTGGTATATCCTTATGTGGATAAAGAACCCAATATGGTTCTGATTGAGGGGATAAAAGGGGGACGGCCTAGAATTACCGTAGAAAAGCCTCTGATTATTTATGAAAAGCCAGGCCAGTATACACAAGAAGTTTATGAAATCTATGGAAAGCATGAGGATCATTATGGAAGGAATTAATCCGGGAACCTTGTATTTGTGCGCAACGCCTATTGGAAATCTAGAAGATATGACCTATAGAGTGGTAAGAATTCTAAAGGAAGTCGATCTAATAGCAGCAGAAGATACAAGAAATTCCATCAAGCTATTAAATCATTTTGAAATCAAGACTCCTATGACGAGCTACCATGAATTTAACAAGATTGATAAGGCCTATCAGCTTATTGAAAAGCTAAAAGAAGGCAAGAATATTGCTTTGATTACAGATGCCGGAATGCCAGGAATCTCCGATCCGGGAGAGGACCTGGTGAGACTTTGCCATATGGAAGGAGTCCCGGTAACCATTGCTCCTGGTGCCTGCGCCTGTGTCAGCGCCTTGGCCCTTTCTGGAATGCCATCTAGGAGATTTTGCTTTGAAGCCTTCTTGCCAAAGGATAAGAACCTGAAAAGAAAAGTCTTCGACCAGTTAAAAGAGGAAAGCAGAACCATTATCCTTTACGAAGCACCCCATCATTTGAAAAAGACTTTGGCAGAACTATTGTGTGAGCTAGGTAATCGCAAGCTTACTTTGGTTAAGGAGATTACCAAACGTTACGAAAATATCTTTTCTACTACCATAGAAGAAGCCATTGCATATTATGAAGTCAATGAACCTAGAGGGGAATATGTTCTCGTTGTAGAAGGAAAAAGCTTCGAAGCGAAAGAAGAAGAAAAGCGCAAAGCTTGGGAAGAAATGCCTCTAGAAGACCACATGGCTCATTATGAAAGCCAAGGAATCAATCACAAGGAAGCGATGAAGCTTGTGGCCAAAGATAGAGGGGTCAGTAAGAGAGAGATCTATAATGAACTAATAAAAAATGAACCGTAGATTTAACTACGGTTCATATAGTTTTTGAAAAAGTTACTTAAATTGGATAGGGCAGTGACAAGAACTTGTTGATCTTCGTCATGAAGTCCCTCCACGGTAGCCTTTACCATTTCGTCATGGAAATTCTTGTGATGATCAAAGGCCTTGATGCCCTTTGGCAAAAGTGAAATCAAAACTACTCGTCGATCCTTTTCACTACGAACTCTTTCAACGTAGCTTTTTTTCACC
>CAVJBW010000085.1:0-6548 GCA_963647625.1 Lachnospiraceae bacterium | reverse complement strand
TAGAGGATGCTCCTATATTCGCAAGGGGAGAGGTCTCTAAGCTCAGAGATTTTATAAAAAAATCTGTAAAACATGGAGACGATAAACAGCTTCTTTACGATATAGACAATGGAAAAATCAAGCCTTCAAAAAGTTTACAGGATTCCATTAAAAGTATGATCGAAGGAAATCAGGAATTTATTATGTTAGATGATCAAAAGGTTGTCTATGAAGAAATTTTGAAGAAGTCCTTGCAATGCATGACCGACACCAAGAAGAAAACCATAATTGTGAAAGGCGGACCGGGTACTGGAAAGACAGTTGTGGCAATCAATCTTTTGGCTAAGCTTACAAACGAAGGTCAATTCGTACAATATACTTCCAAGAACAGTGCGCCAAGGAATGTCTATGCAAAAAAACTTACTGGCCATAAAAAGACCAGCATTAATAATATGTTTAAGGGGTCAGGCTCATATGTAGATGTAGATACAAATACAGTTGATACCATTATCTGTGATGAAGCTCATAGGTTAAATGAAAAATCCGGAATGTTTCATAATTTAGGCCAAAATCAGATTAAGGAAATCATCAATGCCAGTTTGTGTAGTGTGTTTTTCATTGATGAAAGTCAAAGAGTAACGCTTAGTGACATAGGTTCCGTGGCGGAAATAAAAAAATGGGCCAAAGAGCTAGATTCAGAAATTTCGGAAATGGAATTAGTATCACAGTTTAGATGTAACGGCTCAGATGGTTATTTGGCTTGGCTTGATGATGTGCTTGAAATTAGGAATACTGCAAATTTTGATATGAAAGACATTGATTACGATATTAGAATTGTTGATTCTCCAAATGAAGTTCGAGATTTGATTATAGAGCGCAACAAATCGAGGAACCATTCAAGAATATTGGCAGGCTATTGTTGGGCATGGCCTAAGGCAGGACAAAATGATACCAATGTACATGATATAAAAATTGATGATTTTGAAATGAGCTGGAATCTTGGCAATACTTCGACCTTTGCAATCGATGAAGGTTCGGTAAATGAAGTTGGCTGTATTCATACATCTCAAGGATTAGAGTTTGACTATGCTGGAGTTATTATTGGAGACGATATGAGATATGAAAATGGCCATATTGTTACAGATTTTACCAAACGTGCTAAAACAGACCAATCCTTAAGAGGTATTAAGAAATTGTACAAAGAAGATCCCGAGCTAGCGTTAAAAGAAGCAGACGAAATTATAAAAAATACATACAGAACTCTGATGACTAGAGGCATGAAGGGTTGTTATATATATTGTACAGATAAGAACTTAGCAAATTATTTAAAGGAATGTTTGTAAATAGGTGGAGGAGATTATGCAGCGAGAAACAATAGACAGAATCAGAAAATTTTCAGAAGAAAGAGATTGGGATCAGTTTCATTCTCCGGCAAATCTTGCAAAGTCAATCGTGATAGAGGCAGCAGAACTATTAGAATGTTTTCAGTGGTCAGAGGAAGGGTATGATCTTCAACATGTTAAAGAAGAGTTAGCGGACGTAATGGTATACAGTCAGAATTTGTTGGATAAGCTTGGCCTTGACGCTGACGAAATTATCAATATGAAAATGGCTCAGAATGAGGCGAAATATCCGGTGGAGAAGGCAAAGGGAAGTGCAGCAAAGTATGATCAATTATAACATTCAAAGATTTGCTGTGGAATTTACCATATCTTAGACAAAATTATGGAATTAAATTACAAGGAGTAAAATATCTATGTTTTTCATGATGGGAATTACAAATGGAAGAAAAGACCTGAACTTTACTCAAACCATCATCTGCAACATCTGCGGCCGTTATGGCAGATACAACGTATTCATGACTTATACCGTTCTGTCTCTGTTCTTTATTCCATGTTTTAAATGGAATCGACACTATTATGTGCAGACAAGCTGTTGTGGTACGATATATGAACTAGCTCCAGAGATAGGCAAGGCAATTGATAGAGGAGAGCAGGTCGAGATTCGGCCAGAGCATTTATCGCGGGTAAATCAGGGCGGCTATAGTTACAACAGGAAGCATTGTTCACGTTGCGGATACGAGACTTCAGAGGACTTCGAGTTCTGTCCGAAATGTGGAAATAGATTTTAATCCTGGAGGTATTGGACAAATTCTTTGATGGTGAAGCGGATGAGAAGACGCTAGAATTATTAAAAGGCTACAATTTTGTGGCCTAAAATACAAACTAAAAGGGGCGAAAATTCCATGAGCAAATTACGTATCTTAATGCTAGGCAACAGCTTTATCTTTGTAAATGACCTGCCTTCCGTCCTGGCAGAACTAACCGATGCAGAGGTGGTTCACCATACCCGTGGCGGGGCACGCCTTGCGGAGCAACTGAATCCTGCCACCAAGATGGGCAATCTTACCCAGGCTGCTCTTCAAAATGAAAAATGGGATTATGTTATTTTACAGGAAATGAGCAAGGGTCCCATCACATCCAAGGAGAGCTTTTTGAACAATGTATCCGCCCTCTGTGAACAGATTCGTGCAAATGGTGCTACGCCCATTCTCTATGCCACTTGGGCTTATCAGAAAGGCAGCGACCAGCTGGCGTCCTTTGGCATGGATTATGATGAAATGTTCCGGCAGTTGTATGCTTCCTATCATGAAGCAGCAGAGCAGACGGGAGCTTTGATTGCAGATGTGGGAGAGAAATTTTATGAGATGTCCAAGACGCAGAATCTTTATGCAGAGGATGGCTTTCATCCCAATGAAGCAGGCACCAGACTGGCCGGGGAGACCCTTGCGCAGGTGATTCAAGCAGACCAGGCGAGACAGTAGGTATGGCAGAAGCAAAAGGAACAACAAAAGTTTTGCCGAGGAGCCCTTAAAATCAGATAGAATTAAACTATGAAAAAAAGGAGTTGTCAGAATGAATTTTTTCTTTGTAGCCATAGGTGGAGCCCTAGGAGCTATGGCAAGATATGCCATAAGTCTTGTGCCGGTTAAATCAGACTTTCCCATACTTACTCTAATTACCAATATAATTGGTGCAATGTTGATTGGATTTGTTGTTGGGATCGCAAGCAGTAAGGAATCGGTATCTGAAAATGCAATTTTGTTTTGGAAGACTGGCATATGTGGTGGTTTCACTACATTTTCTACATTTTCACTTGAGGCATTTAATCTCTTTGAAAAGAAAATGTACCTGCCGGGCGGTTTCTATGTGGTCTTAAGTTGCCTAGGATGTATCTTAGGCGTGCTTTGCGGAAAGAAGCTAGCAACCTTTGTGGAATTGTAGGTGAAATTAGGGGGATTATTTTATACCACCAGTATAATGACAACTTATGATTTAGATGTTATAGTACGATATAGAAAGAGATAAGCGGAGCAAAAAAGCTCCCTAGAAAGGAAGAAGACATGACAGCAATGAATCGTTTATATCAGCTTCATAGTGAATGTGAATCATCAGCACTGCTCAAGGAATATGAGTGGAGCTTTGATACCATGCCGTCATTTAAGGCTAAGCATAAGCGAGAAAATTGTGTTTCGAGAATTGTCACTAGGCTAGGCAGATAAGCCTTGTCAGGCAAAATAGATCAACATGTTTTAGCGTACCGCTTACCTTGAATGAAAGGTGAGCGGTATTTTTTTGCATATGTAGTCAAGGGGTTAAGGCAGCGAACTAAAGTTTTGTGAGCACTGCTTAATTGTATTTGGAAAGGAAAAAACAATGGAAGCAATAGAGATAAAAGGAAAAATAAATACCGCCCTCTGCTACGCAAAGGTAGTAGAGGATGAAGCCATAGAGCAGGTAAGACTATGTGTGAATCCGTTGAAAAGTATGGCAGAGAATGTGCCAAGAGACAGGATGTTAATACAAAGCTAGTATTTATAAAAAAGCTTATGAAAGAAGCTGATTTTACTTTGGAGCAAGCCTTAAAAATGAGTGATGTAACGAAAGATCAAAGAGATTATGTTATTTCTCAGCTCCAGAAGTAACCCCAACAACAAACATTATCATCACGAAGCAGTAGGCTATCACCTGCTGCTTTTTATTTTCCAACAACCAAGATTTGATACAGCTTATAGCGCAATGTAAAGAAGCTTATGAGGTACTTGCTAAACGAGGAGATTAAGTAAAGAAAATATAAGAATATGACGATGTATAAGATGCAGAGTGTAGATTAGGGGGGGACGATAGTCAAATGACACTTAGACAAGAAGTACTTGATTATACAAGAGAAAAATATGACACTAGCTCTGAACACTTGTGGAAATCTCAACCAACGTATGAAGTGCTTCGACATGAAAATATTGCAGGAGAGAAGAAGGCAAAATGGTATGGCATCATCATGGATGTGAAGGCCTCCTCTTTGGGGTTGCCAGGAGATGAATACATAGATATTCTAGATGTGAAGCTTGAGCCAGATACGGTAGCTTTTTTGAGAAATATAAAGGGGTATTTGCCAGCATATCATATGAATAAACAAAACTGGATAACGATCCTGCTAGATGGCACAGTGTCCATGGAAAAGATCAGACAGCATATTGATGAAAGCTTTGTACTCACAGCATCAAGTAAGGAGCAAATTGTAAATGAAAAAAGACGACGATGCAGAGAATCACCAAGACTAGAAAAAGACCCAGAGAGAGATTTAGAGCTGAAATGAAATCGAGTAGGGGGTGAAATATAGAATGCGACTAAAGAATATTTTGCTTGTAGTAAGTGACGTAGAGCGTTCAAAAGCTTTTTATCATGAGTATTTTGGACTGCAGGTAATAAATGATAATGAAAATTATGTAATAATGTCGGAAGGGTTAGTGCTACAAGAACAAAAGGTTTGGGAAGGATTGATAGATTCGGATACGGTTATGGGAAATGCATCCGAGTTGTTTTTTGAAGAGATCAGCTTCGATGCATTTTTGGTTTCTATAGGAGAATATTTAAAAGAAACGAATCAGGTGTCTGAGGTAAGGTTAAACTCTTGGGATAAGAAGGTCATAATGCTAAAGGATCCAGATGGACATTGGATCGAAGTGGCAGAGGCGTGAGCCTACAATACAGTAAAAATAAAATTTTTCCCCAAGTTACCCTGTCTATAGTGTATAATGGAAACAGATAACATGAAATAAAGGAGAAATAATATGAAAAAGATATTCGCGTTATTATTAACCACAATAATGTGCGCAACAATAGTGACACCGGCGTCAGCAGCAGTTTCTGTAGAGAAGACTGCAAAAGCCCCTGTAGTAGAAGCTGCAGCAGTAAGCCCAACAGATACAGTGGAAGCAGATAATGGTGCTGTATCTGGTGAAATTCCAGGAAAGACGAATCCTTCTATTTATAAACTGAACTTATCAGTAGGAGGTCGTTTATCTCTTAAAGGCAGTTCTACCCAACGCATGAATTGCGTGATCATGGATGAACGGGAAGAGAAAATAGTAGACTTTTATAATTGGAGTAATGGCAATTTTGATAAATCATATGAGCTGACACAGGGAACATATTTTATCAAAATTTATAATGATTCAGATTCAGCTTCCGGAACCTTTAAGCTCAGAACATATTTTGATACAGAAGGGAAAACAACTTTTCCGGAAAACTCCAACGATACAATATATAAGGCCAGTTCTATCTCACTTGGACAGAAGGTCTTAGGTCATACAGCAGCAAATAACTCAGACGATTACTACAAAATTGTGATACCAGGGGATGGAAAATATATTTTCACATATAGAACAAGAACAGAAAGTGGAAGATATAAGCCATACTTGTATGATTCTTCACTAAATGAGGTGAAGAAGGATTCTCTTTCCGATGCAGCTAGCCTTACCTGGGAAGTAAAAAAAGGAACCTATTATTTCAGAATAAGTAACTCTGCAAGTGGCTTTTATGATATGATCGTTACCTGCGATACCCATAGCTATTCAACTACCAAGGTGACCCCAGCTACATTGAAAAACAACGGAAGCATCACAAAAAAATGCTCTGGCTGTGGAAAGACTACCAAAACAACTATTTACAGACCGACAAGTATCAATCTTACGAAGAAAACTTATACATACGATGGCAAAGCAAAGAAACCTGGTGTTGTTGTGACTAATGCAAAGGGCTTTACAATCGGTTCTTCATCCTATACCGTATCTTATGACAAAGATGCTACTTCAGTCGGAAAACATAAGGTAAAAATCAACTTCAAGGGCAAATACAGTGGTTCAACAGTAAAAACTTATACCATCAAACCAAAGAGCACTAGCATTTCCAAACTCAGCAAGGTGAAGAAGGGCTTCAAGGTAACTGTAAAAAAACAGTCTGCAAAAACAGCGACCGGTTATCAGGTACAGTATAGCCTTAATAGCAAGTTCAAGAGTGCTAAGGATAAGACTATAAAAGGAACTTCTCTTACCGTAAAGGGACTGAAAAAGAATACAGTATATTATGTAAGAGTACGTACTTATAAGAAATCCGAAGGTAAAACTTATTATTCTTCCTGGTCAGCAGCGAAATCAGTAAGAACAAAATAAGCTCAAAAATGGTGATGGCTTAAATGCTATCTTAAAAAGGAATCGAGAAATCGATTCC
>CAVJBW010000084.1:0-6691 GCA_963647625.1 Lachnospiraceae bacterium | reverse complement strand
GCAGATAGTACATTATTGTTGGCATACTTTGCAGAACTAATTGGTACATTGTCTGTATGACCTTCTATTTCAATAGAATTACTATCATAATTCTCCAAAATATTTCCTATCTTATCCACAAGAACATGGGCATCTTCCTTTATATCCGACTGCCCAGATTCAAAGAGCAAGGCTCCATTTAAGGTAAGCGAAACATATTGGGTGGTAAAATCAATCTTAACTCCTGATGTAATACTTTCTTCACTCAAAAGCTCTTCTATCTTTTCTGCCATTTTCTCAGACTCAGCAAGTCCTTGCTTTTCTACGCTTTCTTGTGCATTTTGTTGTTCTGATTGCACATCTTGCTGATTGTCTTGCTGTTTCGTATCAGTTCCTTGTGAAGAATCTTTATCCAAACTATCATCCGTCTGAGGATCTTGTGCTGTATTCCCATCCTGCTTTGTTGAAGCATCAAAATAAACATCAAAATTCTCTAGCTGACTGATTCCCGAAGAAATAAGCTGACCATCTCCTACAGAAGAGCCTCCTGCAGGCAAAATACTAAAGCTGCTTTGTAAGGATGCAATAACCAATTGGAACTTTTCTGCGTCTACTGTTGACATAGAGAAAAGTAATACGAAAAAGCAAAGCAGCAGATTCATCAAGTCACTAAATGTGGCCATCCATGCCGGAGAGCCTTTTGGTGGGTCATCTTGTGGTTTTCTTGCCACTATTCATCACCTCCGGCTTCACCGATGGAGCTACGAGCCTCTGGAGACAAGAAGGACTTAAGCTTCTCTTCAATTACTCTTGGATTCTCGCCAGCCTGAATAGAAAGAAGTCCTTCTATGGTTACCTCTTTCATGGCAATCTCTGCATCATTATTACCGCCTAGCTTGGTAGCCATAGGGCTACAGATCCAGTTGGCAATCAAGGAACCATAAAGGGTTGTCAAAAGAGCAACCGCCATATTTGGTCCAATGGTATTAACGTCAGATAAGTCTTTAAGCATGTTAACAAGACCAATCAGGGTTCCAATCATTCCCCATGCTGGTCCAAGTTCTCCCCACTTTTCCCAAAAGGCAATTACCTTCTTGTGTCGCGCTTCCACGCAGACAAGGTCAGTTTCGAGAATCCCCCTTACCAGGTCAGAATCCGTTCCATCCACCACAAGCATAATTCCTTTTTTCAAAAAAGCATCTTCTATTCCATTCGCTGCTTCTTCAAGGGCTAGCAATCCTTCCTTACGAGCAATATTAGACAAATCAATGATATTCTTAATCACTTCAGAAGGATCATTGTTTTGTTCTTTTATTGCTATCAAAGCACTTTTTGCCCCATTGATTACCTCAGGTATCTTATAGGACATAATAACACCGGAAAGAGATCCACCAATTGTAATAATAATTGATGTGGTATCAATAAAATTACCCATCGCAGCAACACCTGCTGAACCCGTAACAATACCAAGGACAACCATGACTGCACCTATGGCAAAGCCAGCTATTGTGGCCAAATCCATCTGTTATCTCACCCACTTTCATCAAAGCTTTTCATTGCATCATGCATAACATGACATTCTCTAGTCATATTCTACTAGATTTGGTATCAAATGTCTACCTACTTTTTATGATTAAAACAAGAGAAAATCCGACTTTTCTTAAAAAAGCGGATTTTCTCAAAACACAACATATTGGGGTCAAGCAAATCTTCATGTCCCCTCAGTTCCAATATAAAATTCTAACTATCGTTTCAGATTAATCAGTTCATCCAACATAGAATCAGAAGTGGTAATGATTCTCGAATTTGCCTGGAAACCTCTTTGAGTGGTAATCATAGAAGTAAATTCCGTAGACAAATCTACATTGGACATTTCTAAGGCTCCTGTGGTCATACTACCTCCATCTGCGGTAACATCTACTCCAATTCCATCAAAATCTCCAGAATTTAGTGTTGTTGCATAGCAATTATCTCCTAGAGCTTCTAGTCCTGATGCATTGGCAAACTGAGCTACAGCAATCTGTCCAAGTAAAATCGTATTTCCATTGTCATAGGTTCCATAAATCTTACCTGCATTATCTACGCTGACACCAGTCATCGCTCCTACCTTTTTACCAGCACCTATGGTATCTTCATCGCCGCGGTCCATAGCAATGGTAGATGTCTTTCCATTATTTACGCTCTTAGAATCAGAAAAATCAACGGTTACATTTTCAAAGCTATCTCCTAATACAGACAAATTAAGCACTAAGTCATTATCATCTGCATCGCCATCCACTCCTGCAAATGTTCCATTTTCCAGCGAATAAGACAAAGTAAAAGTTCCATTGGCCGAACCATTATCAACAATATCTGAACTGGTAAGATTCGCATTCGCCAAAACGTCTTCTCCGTTGGAGTTTTGAATTCCAGTTACTGTCACGTTGTATACGCCCTCTGTATCTGCTTTCGTAATGGAGAACTTAACAATGTAGTCATAACCAAGGTTGTCATATACCGTCAAATTCATAGCCAATCCATCTTCTAGGTTGCTATCATTTTTGTCTATAATTCCTGTGCAAGTTGCCAAAGTTGTTGCTTCTGGCTGAGATGTCATATTCGCTGCCTGCATGATTCTAAGGGCACTTACGGTATCTTTTATAATATTACCATTCTCATCTGCCTGCCATCCCATAACATTATATCCTGTAGATGCCATACATAAATTTCCTGCATTATCTACATAGAAAGAGCCGTCTCTGGTAAATACATTTTCGTTTCCATTGTTTACCACAAAGAAATTCGTTGAATTAGAATCATTGAGCATAATATCAAAGGTATTTCCTGTGGTTTCTGCTGCTCCAGAAGAGGTAATAGAAACCTTTGTTGCCGCCGTAGATACACCAAGTCCGATTTGCTTGGCGTTAATTCCACCAGTTCCAGTGGTAGCATTGGCTCCTGAAGCCTTTTGTGTCGTTTGATACATAATATCGCTAAATGTAACCGAAGAAGATTTAAATCCTACGGTATTTACGTTGGCAATATTATTACCAATTACATCCATCTTGGTCTGGTGTGTTTTAAGTCCTGCAACACCAGAATAAAGTGATCTCATCATAATTAAATGACCTCCTTCATCCAAAGGCGCATATGGGTTGTTTGCTTTTTCTATCATTCAAAAGCAATAGCCTCCATAAAGGTCCAGCTATATTACAACTGCGCCATCAATATTTGTAAATATGTTTCCTTTTGTTTCTGTTTGGTCCATAGCAGTAATCACTGTCTTGTTCGGTACATTTACAATAAATGCCATGGAATCCATCAAAACCAAAGAGTCCTTGATTCCTTTTTCGTCCGCCTTTTCTAAGCCTTCTTCTAAGCGTTTATTTTGTCCTTGCGTCAAGGTAATGTTGCGCTCTTCTAAACGCTTACTAGCATGTTTTGAAAACTTGACTTTATTTTCACTTTCTGCCTGGCTTTTCAGTATTTGGTCAAAAGATAATCCATCTTTTGTTACTTCTTTCGACTGATTGTTTGTCTGATTTAAATACTGACCTGCTACTTGTTCTATGCTAGAAAAGGTTTGAGCAATTTTATTCAAAGCATCTCACCTTCCTTATTCTTATCAAAAATCTACACATCATCCGAACTTAAAGAAGCAAGTGTCTTTTCAAGGTTCGTCAAAGTCTCCAAATCGTCATTAGAAATAAAGCTCTTTTGATATTGGGTTAAAGAATCATAAATGTCTCGTATTGACTGAATCGTTTCTTTATCATCTAAGCTGACTTCATCTACGCTAGGGAGCTGGCTTACTAGATTTTTGAACTGGCTTGCAAGACTTGCTGCCGTCAAATAATCGTTGTCCACAACATTTAGCACATCATCTACCGAATAGAGATTTCCATTGATTCCTAACATCATCTCTCCATTCTTTTGTTGTACATAATCAACATAACCGCTTACCTGAGTGGTTGCTCCTGTTGTACTAGTTGTTTCAATGACCACTTGCTTACCTAGCAAATCAGTTGCTTGCATGTTGCTCATGGAAGAGGCAAGATTCTGTAGTTCTTCTACCTGGGTAAAAGTCGCTAATTGGGAGACATATTCCGTATTATCCATAGGCTCTAGAGGATCTTGATATTGCATCTGGGCAACTAACAATTGTAAGAACTGCTCTTTGCTTACTTCTGATCCCGAAGATGCTTCTTTAGATGTCTTAGTAGAGGTGGTATTATATTGCAACTTGCCATCTACTACGCTAACACTATCTGCCATATTTTCTCTCCTTTCCTTTCTAGGCTGTAAGATCAACGCTATTTCCTTGATCTTTCATCATGGATGCCTGCAATCTTTCTGCCTGGGTCAAATCCTTTGGGATTTCCTGTTCATAATTCAAATTGATGTTTCTTCTGTGACCAAAAGACAGCTCTTCTTGCTGTTTTCCCTTTTGTTCTTCCTCATGTCCCTTTGCGTTTTCTTCAAGATTTCTTTCAAATTCATGAGGTGCAATTGCGACTTCCACGTCATCTACCTTCAATCCTTGCAGATTAAAGTTCTCTTTTAAAGCAAACATTTGATTGGCAAGTGCCTGTCTCGCTTCTTCGGTGGTTGTCGTAATCGATGCTGAAATCTGCCCTTCCACTTGAGAAACCTTAATGAAAATCTTACCTAAAGTCTCTGGCGTTAAAGAAAGTTCCATTGTAGATTCTTCTGGAGAAGCATTTACGGAAACATAATCAATCACTTGTTGTAATACATCTTGATTTGAATCAGAAGAATTTACATAAGATGTACTTTGTAAAGCGCCTTCAAAAGATGTACTTGCATTTTCTTGAATCACTTGATT
Source organism: Lachnospiraceae bacterium (assembly GCA_963647625.1). Taxonomy (GTDB): domain Bacteria; phylum Bacillota; class Clostridia; order Lachnospirales; family Lachnospiraceae; genus Eubacterium_C. The sequence goes on along the minus strand of CAVJBW010000084.1, from coordinate 1,887 downwards.
GTTCAGCAAAGGTTCTTGCTCTGTCATTGTCTGGCTTTGCATGAATTCATTTTGGTCTGAAGGCTGAAAGAATTCGCTATCCTTCATCTCCTGGTCTGAATCAATCTGACTAGTGATGGTAATGGTGGCATCATCCTTAGCTATCGTTTGAGAATTTGTATCAAGGGTGTACTCTGTCTTAACAGTTGTTTCACCATTTTGAACCAAATAAGAATCTGTAATTTCTGCAGGAATAGCTTGATTTAGGCTCTCTTGGTTATTGATTAACAGACCTTCTTCGAATCCTTCTTCAACAGGTTCAAGTAGCTGAAGTAACTCTTCTTGAAGTGCATTTCCCTTAATATCTTCCATCATCTCTTGAGACAAATCATTAATTTGCAAAAGCAAATCACTAGCCGATTCATCTAAAACGAGAGACATCCCATCTTCTATGCCAGTAAGCTGGCAGATCAAAGCTTGTACGTTTTGAGGATTAAGCAAATCCAAGTAAGTCAAGCCTAGACTTTCCATTGTCTTTTCAAGTTCTTCTGTAGAAATATCGCAATTACTTAGAATTGCATTTTTCACTTTCTCCGAAAATTCTTCTACAACCGTTGAAAGATCTTTTTCCTGGTCTACACTTTCTTTTCCACATAAGTTATCTTCTGTAGTTAAAGACTGGGCCCTTTGTTCCTTTTCATAAGCCATAGATGTTTGATTTTCTTTCAAGCAAAAAGCATCTTCCCCTGTAGAAGAAACAGATTGCTTTGCATTAAAATCTAAACTTGCCCCAGAAAATACTTGCGAAAAATCAGTATTTAGATCTTGATTACTTGTGTTTCCCACCTTGGAAGATGCGATATTTACAACTAATTCAGACGCACTAGAGGCTTTGATTTGGCTTGATGCAGCTACGCTCATTTCCCTTCCTCCTTTCCTTGTCGGCATTTACTTGCCTTGATAAAAACAAAATATCTTTTGTTTTTCCATCTATTCTTGCGGATCCATGAGAACCGTCAGCTTGGCTGCTGTATCGGCATTCATCTTTCCGAGGATGGCACTACTTGTGTCTGCGTCCATGCTTTTTAGAATTTGCGCAACTAAGTCCAAATGATCTGTCATCGTATCAAATATTTTGGCTGCCTCAGATGCTTTCATGCTAGAATACATGGATACATAATTATCCATATCTTCATCTGCCTGCTGTTGCTGAATTACCTCCTTGTATATCAATTCTGCATTTGTTGGGTCTATACTTTCATAGTAAGACTTATATTCTTCTATATCGGGTGCATTGTCAGAAAAAACAACCTCTTGATCGAATTTTAATTTTTCTTCTTCGAATTTTTTTTGATTTTCTTCAAACTCTTTCAGTCGCTTTGTTTCAGCCTTGTACTCTTTGATCTTCGCCTTATATTCGTCCGTCTTGGTATTCATATCCTGAAGTTCTAGCTCAAGCTCTTTAATTCTTGCCAAAGCCTCATCCAAAGTATCATAAGAAGACTCTTCTTCACTAGAGAGACTTCCCATGCTGCTTGTATCATCTGAAGCTGGAAGAATCTTGTTGACATAAGGAATATCTTTTAGGATTGGTCTCATTACATTTGTTCCAAAGCCACCTACATCTGCTTTGATAATAAGACCCAAAATAGCCAACCAAACAATGATAATAATTACTGTTGTAAGCAAAATAACCAGCTTAGAAGATCCTTCTTCCTCTTCATTTTCAAATACATCTTCGCCATTCTTTTTGGCTGCCTTTTTGGCTGCTTTTGCTTTTTTCTTCTCTTCTTTTTTTGCAGCTTTGGCCGCTTTTTTATCTTCTTTGGACTTTACATCCTTCTCTTCTTTTGCCATACACTCTTATCCTTATATATTTTTTATTTTTTTCCATAGGTATAGCTTACC
>CAVJBW010000083.1:0-6728 GCA_963647625.1 Lachnospiraceae bacterium | reverse complement strand
AAAGGTATTTCTGTCAATACCTATGAGTGGTGTAGCGACGGCGTTATTCCGCAGATCGATCATTTACAAAAAGTTCCTCTTAGAGATATTCAATATGTGAAAGATATTCTAAAAGAGGGAGACTTCATCATACATGATCTTGATAAGGAGCTTCCCCGTGAGCATCCTGTCTATCAGATCCTAAAGCCTCAGCAAATTGACAGCATTATTCTTACGCCACTTTTAAATGAAGAAGAAATCATCGGTTATATTGGCGTGGACAATCCTAGGATTCATTCTGACCTATCCTTGCTCCTTACCATAGGTGCTTCTGTCATTTGCACCAAGCTCCTCTACCACAGGAAGCTGGCGGATAATGATGAATCCTACTTAGTCTTAAGCAAGATTCGTGAACAATATGCGACTCTTTACTATGTTGACTTTGAAACGGATTATATGCATACCTATAAGACCTCGTCGGATTACTCGGACAAATACGGCAATACCCTATTTTATTCCAAATCCATGGGGGATTATGTCCGTTATGATGTGGCGGAAAAAGACCGTGAGCGCCTTTTAAAAATGATTGAGCCTTCTTATATTATGGAACGCTTTCAAACAGAAGACGTGATTATTATAGACTTTGAAGATGACTCTTTTGAGAGTACTCGTTATTGCCAGTTTCGCTATATCAAAGCCAATGATACCGGAACCTGCGCCATTATCTGTGGCATTGACTTTACCGAGGAAAAGAAAGATGAGATTGCCCTGCAAAGACAAGTAAAGGAACAGCTTCAGGTCATTGACTCATTAGGAAGCGAATATGATAATCTATTCTTAGTAAATATTGCAACGAAGCATTACAAACAATACCACCGAAATGACCTTGGCATCCACAAGGAAGCCTTAGACCTTGCCACGAAGCATGACAACTTTGAAGATGCGCTAGATACCTACTTTAGGAGCTACGCACCTTCTGACCAATTAAATTATCTCCTAGAGCATACCAAGACGGAGACTCTCCTTAGGGAAACTCCTGAAGTAGGTATTCACACCTTAAGCTACGACCGGATCAATGGCGGTGAGAAGATTCACTACCAGCTAAGTTCCGCCAAATTCACCGGTGATGATGGCAACTGCTACCTGGTTCTTGGATTTCGAAATGTTCACCAAATGACAGAAGAACAAAGACAGATTTCCAATGAAATCGAAGAACTCCACGATATCATCGCTTCATCAAATATGGGAACCTGGCATATTGAGCTTCGGGAAGGCCAAGCTCCTCGCATGCAGGCAGATCCACGTATGTATGAGCTTTTAGGACTTGACTCTAGCCAAAAACGGACTCCTGAAGAAGTCTATGAGTTTTGGTATTCTCATATCACGCCAGGCGCCCTCGAATCCGTCCATGCCAGTGTGGATAAAATGATTCATGGCATGCGAGATGAAAATACTTACCTTTGGAATCATCCTACTCTAGGAGAGCGTTATGTTCGTTGTGGAGGCACTTCAAAGGCTGTAGAAGGAGGACATATTCTTCGAGGATATCACTACGACGTCGATGAAATTGTTCGGAAACAAGTAGCCCAGGAAGCTTTACTTAAGGATGCTTTGATTGCTGCCGAACATGCCAACAAGGCCAAGACGACCTTCCTCAACAATATGTCTCATGATATCCGTACCCCAATGAATGCCATTATTGGCTATACTGCTCTAGCGGCTTCTCATCTAGAACATACCGAGCAGGTCAAGGATTATTTATCCAAAATTACCACTTCTAGCTCTCACCTCTTATCTTTGATTAATGACGTCTTAGATATGAGCCGAATTGAAAGCGGAAAGGTAGTAATTGAAGAAAGCAAAGTCCATCTGCCAGATGTTCTTCACGATATTCGAACCATTACCCAGGCAAATATCCGGGCAAAGCAACTTGATTTCTTCATCGATACCGTAGATGTCATTCATGAAGATATCTTATGCGACAAGCTTCGTCTTGACCAGGTATTGTTAAATATCCTAAGTAATGCTACCAAGTTCACTAAGCCAGGAGGTTCGATCAGCCTAAGAGTAGTAGAAGGTCCGTGTACGATTGCAGGTTATGCTCATTATGATTTTCATATCAAAGATACCGGAATCGGTATGAGCGAAGCGTTCATGGAACATATTTTTGAAGCCTTTACCAGAGAGCAAACCTCCACGGTCAGTGGCACTCCAGGTACTGGTCTTGGCATGGCCATTTCCAAGAATATCATTGATATGATGGGTGGCGAAATCTCTGTTCACAGCAAGGTAGGAGTTGGTACGGAATTTGTGGTATCCGTGGATTTTAAGATTGATGGAAATCCGGTAAGCTACGAGCCTCTTCCTCAACTGCAAGGCATCCGCGCCTTAATTGCCGACGACAATTCCGATACTGCCATAAGCGTCAGCAACATGCTTCGGTCCATCGGTCTTCGAAGCGACTGGACTTTATCTGGCAAGGAAGCTGTCCTTCGTGCCAAGGTTGCCCTTCAAGAAGGAGATCAATACGGAGTCTATATCATTGACTGGCTCATGCCTGATATGAATGGCATCGAAACCGTTCGTCAGATACGACGCAGTATCGGTGACGATGTCCCAATCATTATCCTAAGCGCCTATGATTGGGCTGATATTGAAGAAGAAGCACAAGCAGCCGGTGTCACAGGATTCGTCTCTAAGCCCATCTTCTTATCTGAGCTTCGGGATATCTTATCTCGCCCATTTAAGAAATCAGAGGATGTCCCTGTGGAAGAAGAAGACACTGACGAACAAGCTCTTTGCAAGGGAAAGAAGATTCTTCTTGTAGAAGACAATGAACTCAATCAAGAAATCGCCAGGGAGATTTTGACGGAACATGGATTTGTCATCTCTGTTGCCAACAATGGACTAGAGGCCCTAGACCTTATGAAGCAGGCGAAGCCAGGTCAATACGACTTGATTTTGATGGATATTCAGATGCCACAGATGAATGGCTATGAAGCTACCAAGGCGATTCGCGATCTAGAGGATCCTTCCCTTTCCAAGATTCCGATCATCGCTATGACGGCCAATGCCTTTTTAGAAGATCAAAAGCAGGCAAGCCAAGCAGGAATGGATGATTATATTGCAAAGCCAATTGATATCCACAAGATGCTAGAAATCATTAAAAAATTTCTAAAATAAAACAGAAGAAGTCCAAGCAGGAACATAAATTAGTTCCTACCTGGACTTCTTTTATAATCCGACGATATAAGCGCTCTCCCTTTGACTTCTTACTATTTTCTGCGGTCTGAACCTTGTACAATCAAAAGCAAACGAATCAGTTGTAAGATGGTGGAGAATAAGGCTGCCACATAGGTAAGAGCCGCAGCTGTTAGCACCTTGCGAGCCCCTTGCAATTCATCGTCCATAAGCATATTGCTGCCGGCTAGAATCTTTAACGCTCTGTGGGATGCATTGAACTCTACTGGCAGTGTAATAAGCTGAAAGATTACTACAAACATAAAGAGGCATACACCGATCTGGGCAATTGGTGTAAATCCAAAGATTAATCCCACGATAATCAAAGGCCAGGACAGCTTAGACCCGATATTTGCAATAGGGACCGATGCCGATCTAAGATTCAAGGGTCCATATCCAACCTGATGCTGAATCGCATGACCACACTCATGAGCTGCTACTCCTATGGCTGCTACGGAGGTAGAATTGTAGACGCTATCAGACAGGCGAAGGACCTTCTCCTTTGGAGAATAGTGGTCCGTAAGATTGCCTCCTATTCTTTCAATTCGTACATCAAAGATTCCTGCATTGTGCAATATATTTAAAGCAGCATCTTGTGCCGTCATTCTTCGAACATTGCCTCTTTTGCTAAAGCGACGAAATGTAGAATTCACATTTACAGAGGCTATAAAGCTGATAAAAGCTCCAATAAGTACCAAAATATAGGTAAAATCCAAATGCATCCCATAAGGATATCCATAATACATTCCTGAAAGCATTCTTCCTTTCTCCTTTCCCTTTACGATAGATCTATTTCTAGAACAATTGGGGTATGATCTTGTCTTGCCCCAGAATCTAGCATCTGCGATCTTGTTATCCCTTCTTTTATTCCTTCACTTACAAGAAAATAATCAATTCTCCAGCCTGAATTATTGATTTTGCTGGTCTTGATTCTTTGAGCCCACCAAGAATAGACCTTTTCCACATTGCCGTGTAAATATCGGAAGGAATCCACAAATCCTTTCTCTAACAAGTGGGTAAATCCTGCTCTTTCCTGGTCTGTAAATCCCGCCGACAGATGATTCGTATCCGGGTTGGCTAGATCAATCTCCTCATGGGCTACATTGAAATCTCCGCAGGCAATCACTGGCTTTTGCTGATCTAAGCTAGATAAATAATCTGCATAGAGCTGATCCCATACCTGACGTTCTTTCAAGCGCTTTAATCCATCTCCCGCATTCGGAGTATAGACATTTACGAAATAAAAGTTTCCAAAATCAAGACATAATAGCCTGCCCTCAAGATCCATGGTATCCGGTGCATTCAGCTTGGGAATGTCTGCCGTTACCTGCAAGTCTTTTTTGTACAAAACCATGGTACCTGCATATCCTTTTCTTGCTGGAGGCATAGATGTGGAAATCACGTAGTCATAATCTGGAAAGTAAGACTTCAGTGCCGCTTCTTGCTTGGCATTCAGCCCTGCTGGCGAAAGCTTTGTTTCCTGGATTGCAATCACACTGGCATCTTCCTCTTTTATGGTTTCTAGAACCTGACGAGATAGGACGGCTCTAGCAGAGTCAGAGGTTAATGCTGCGTTTAAAGAATCTATATTCCATGAAATCAGTTTCATTTTAACTCCTTCTTTCTATCATTTACAAAATGCAGCTACTTTTTGAGAAAAGTAACTGCATCCTATCTTGTTCACTGCCAAGTTATGATTTGGCAGTGATTTTTTGATTTACCATCTTGACTACCTGACCTGATAAAATAAAGACCGCAATTAAGTTCGGGATAACCATGAGTCCATTACAGGTATCTGAAATATCCCACATAAGCCCAAGATCAATGGTAGCTCCTACAATAGATACCAAGGCATAAAGAACCAAAAATGGCTTCACCCATTTCTTTCCGCCTAAAAATTCCACACACCTAGAGCCATAAAGTCCCCATCCAATAATGGTACTAAAAGCAAAGCAGCACATGGCAATAGCGGTAAAAATAGATACCCAGCCTCCATAAGTCGCTGTAAATCCTGAAATCGTAAGCTCTGCTCCTGCCGCCGTTCCATAGGTAATATCCGGTGCTGCAAGAAGAACTACAAGACCAGTCAAGGTACAGATAATAATTGTATCTACGAATACTTCAAAGATTCCAAATAAGCCCTGATTGATTGGGTCTGGATTGTCTGCGCAGGCATGAGCAATAGAACCAGTACCAAGACCGGCTTCATTGGAGAAGATTCCTCTTGATACCCCTTTTTTCATGCACAGGAAGATGGAACCTACTGCCCCACCAGTAACAGAACGAGGATTGAAGGCTCCTCCAATAATCTGGCCAAAGACTCCTGGAATATCTCCTATATGTGTAAAGATTACGCCAAGGCTAAGGACGATATATAAGATTGCCATAAATGGAATCAATTTCTCCGTAATACTTCCAATACGTTTGATTCCCCCAAGAAGTACCAAGGCTACAATGGCAGCAATGATAATTCCAAGGACAAGATTGCCTGTACTTCCAATACTTCCTTCAATAACATGATTGCTTTGTAAGGCCGAATTGATGGCTGCAACAATGGTATTGACCTGGGTTGCATTTCCCGTTCCAAATACGGTAATGATACCAAAGATCGCATAAAAGATAGCTAGAAAATACCATTTCTTCGATAAACCGTTCTTAATGTAGTACATCGGTCCACCTACATATTCTCCATCTGCATTTTTCTCACGAAAATGCAAGGCCAAGGTAACTTCAGAAAACTTCGTTGCCATGCCAAGGAAAGCCGAACACCACATCCAAAAAATAGCTCCAGGGCCTCCAAGTACGATAGCTCCTGCAACTCCTGCAATGTTACCTGTTCCAACGGTTCCTGCAAGAGCCGTACACACTGCCTGAAAAGGACTTAAAGCCCCATCGTCTACCTGGGATTTGTCAAAAATCTTCCCTAAGGTCTGCTTCATAGCAGCCGGGAACTTACGCACCTGTACAAACTTGGTACGCAAGGTCAGCAAGATTCCCACTCCTATAATACATACCATCGCTGGCACACCCCAGATGACACCATTGATGGCACTGTTAATTTCTGCAATTTGATCTAACATATATGATTCCCTTTCGTAACTGTTCTTTCCCTATAAGACAAAAGCTGTCGCATCACACGACAGCTATCTTAGTTCTTCTTTTAGCAAGCAGCCAAAAAGTTTTCCAAAGCGCTTATAGCTTCATTTTCATCCGTTCCATTGGCTACAATATTCACTTTCATTCCGCTAGTAGGATTAAAAGCCATGATTCCCATAATGCTTTTGGCATTAATCTTACGAGTATCACTTTCCAAAATTATCTCGCTATCAAATTGACATGCCACCTGAACCAATTCTGCAACTGGGTTCTCATGGGCTCTTACAATATCTGCTACAACAACTTCTTTTGTACTCATTCACACGTCTCTCTTTCTCTTCTCAAAAAAACTTTTATTCGCCAATATATATCTTCCATATGGGACTACCCATTAAAAATAGTCACTATTTGGT
>CAVJBW010000082.1:0-6760 GCA_963647625.1 Lachnospiraceae bacterium | reverse complement strand
ACTAATACCTGTTTTTATTATAGCATTTACCCCCTTATTAGGAAAGTAAATTTGCAAGAAAATGTAAATCATTGTAAAATAGGAGAACTATTAAAAGATCAAATATTACGAAGCAAGAGGAAATAAAAAATGTCAAAATCTGTCCTTATTACCGGTGCTTCCCACGGGGTTGGAAAAGCTGCCGCTAAGCAATTGGCCCAAGAAGGATACCGGCTTTATTTAAATGCAGGCCACGACAAAGAAGCACTTGAAGATTTGTGTCATGAACTCGATGCCACAATGCTTTATTATGACATCAGTAGCTATCGGCAGGTGCAAAATCTCTTTCAAGAAATAGGCGAGCTAGACCTTCTCATTAACAATGCTGGCATCTCTCAGATCGGACTTTTGCAAGATCTTTCCTTCGAAGAATGGCAGCGTATCATAGATACCAATCTAACTAGTGTATTTGCCTGCTGCAAGATGGCGATTCCTTTGATGCTGTCCAAAAAAGAAGGAAAAATCATCAATATTTCCTCCGTATGGGGAGAAGTTGGAGCCTCCTGTGAGGTGGCTTATAGTGCCTCAAAAGGCGGTATCAATGCCTTTACCAAGGCTTTAGCCAAAGAACTTGCTCCCTCAAACATCCAGGTCAACGCCCTGTCTTTGGGCGTGGTGGATACTCGAATGAATGCCTGCTTTGATTCCCAGGAAAAAGACGCTTTGCTAGAAGAAATTCCATCTGGACGCTTCGCTTCAGCGAGGGACGCAGCCCAAATGATTTCTACTCTAGCATCTGCCAACAACTATCTCACTGGACAGATCATCCGCTTTGATGGGGGCTGGATCTAAGAGACCATCTGCATCTTGATAAATGCTAGGATCAATAGGTGCACCGGGTAAAAGAAATAAAAGAAGTATTTCATGGAAAAGCCTTTCTTTCCATTATAAAAGAACATGACCAAGGCATATGCCACGGAAGAGAGGCAAACCCACCGAGTAGACATCTCCGTTGCAATCAAGATTGCTCCAATTCCTTCTTTGGAGAGGCGGATGCGATAAAGCACATACATCAGTACTATGATTAGGATGCCTTCTTCTTGATAGTCTGTATGAAGTACATGGGCAAGCACCATTCCAACTACAACCACAGCGATTCTACCAATATAATACTGACTTGGAATATGCTGCACTAAGACTATGACCCCGAGACCAATGGCTAGGGTAAAGTAGACATTTTGCTTGGAAAATTCCAAAATGCTTCCATTTAGTGCCAAATCAAAAGGAATTTCTGAAATCAAAGCAAAGATACTAAGGCGAAGAAGGTATTTTTTTACATTGCTAGTCTTAAAGAAACCTTCCACAATAAAAAAGGCAAAGATAGGAAATGCGATTCGTCCAATGCACCTTAAGACCGTGTCCACATCATACCACCAGTTCAAAGATTCTTTGGAAAGATATTCATTATAATAGATTCCCTTTTCAATCACCACAGCTCCTATATGGTCAATCAGCATGGTAATGATTGCTAGCAGCTTTAAGGTGCTAGCTGAAAATCCACCGAACCTGCCTTGCTTTGTATATTCTTGTCCTTGCATAAAAAAAGCTCTTGCATCCACCGCTTATCTCTTGATCCTTTTCTTTTTATTTCTTTCTATCTTGCACGAAAGGGCAAATTATTGTCAACCATTTCTCCTCTTCTTTTTTCTTTTCTCTTACATTTTCCTTAGTGGCGAATCCCCCTCATTCATGCTATACTATCTGTAATCAAAACCCAAGGAGGGATCATTATGTCTAACAATACTTCTATTTTTACGAATGATATTATCTTGAGCTGGCTCAACCACTTTTCTGACTTTACCGACATTAATCTAGAAAAGGTAAAGATTCTAGACATCAGCAACAAGAATCGTAATATCATCCCAACCGTAGAATCCAAGAAGTTCGTTCTTATTTTGGCTAATCAGCTTCCCAAAAATTTCTTTTATGACCTGTGGTCTGCAGGACTTGGCGAGTGCCATGTATGGCTGCAGCAAGGACTGAATCCATCTGATGCAGCTCCGCTTGAAAGCAAATTAGGGGACTGCATCAACACAGAGGTAGAAGGTGCCCTTGCAATCTTGATTCGCAATGACAATGCCCGTTCTGCCTACAAGATCGGTCTGGATAATGACAATTTTTCTAACGGTCCAATTCGCTATGTAGGTCATGAGATTCGAACCGTCATTATGGGAGAACTTCACATTGATGAAAATGATACCATCTGCATCATTAGTGGCGAAAGTATTGCCGTAGAAGCTGCTATGATTGCCAATGAAGGAACCATTATTGCTGTAGAATATGCAGTTGGCGACCGGGAGACCATGGAGGATAACTTGACCAAGTTCGGTCTTAATAATATCGAAATCGTATCCGACTGCGAAGTTGCGACTCTCAAAGAGCATCCGGCTCCTTCCCTTGCTTTTATTGTAGCAACCAAGAATCTGGAAAATGAAATCAAGAACTTGCTCGAAATCAATCCTAAGATGCAATTTATCATTTACACCTTAGAGCTTGATATCCTAAGTTCCATTCCAGAACTTTTCAAAAAATATAATATTCAGGACATGGAAGTTGTTCAAATCGCCATTTCCAAGTTGAACCACAAAAATGTCTTCGAAACCCAGCCAGTTCCTTGGCTCATTTCAGGTCAGGCATAAAAAGAAAAGTTGAGAATGGTCATTCTACTAAGAATGATCCACTCTCAACTTTTTTTATTTATATAGCTTCTTCAAATTGGGAATTATAAAGATCTGCATAGAAGCCGTCTGCTTCAAGCAGCTCCTGATGATTTCCCTGTTCTACAATATCGCCTTCTCGCATCACTAAGATTTGATCCGCATTCTTAATAGTAGAAAGTCTATGAGCAATGACAAAGCTGGTTCTGCCTTCCATCAAGCGGTCCATGGCACTTTGAATCAGCTCTTCTGTTCTGGTATCTACAGAAGAAGTTGCCTCGTCTAAGATCAGCACCCTATTGTCTGCAAGGATTGCTCTCGCAATGGTAAGAAGCTGTTTTTGTCCTTGTGAGACATTGGTAGCGTCTTCATTTAGCATCATCTGATAACCTCCTGGCAAGGTTCGAATGAAATGATCTGCATGGGCTGCCTTGGCTGCTGCAATGACTTCTTCATCGGTAGCATCTAGGCGTCCATAGCGAATATTTTCCATAATGGTGCCTTCAAATAACCAAGTATCTTGAAGCACCATGCCAAAGGCATCTCGAAGCTCTCTACGATTGAAATCTTTGATATTGTGGCCATCTAGATTGACCGCTCCTTCATTGACATCATAAAAACGCATAAGCAGCTTGACGATGGTGGTCTTGCCAGCTCCGGTAGGACCTACAATAGCAATCTTTTGACCTGGCTTTACATGAACGGAAAAGTCCTTGATAATGGTCTGATTCGCTCTATAACCAAATCGCACATGATCAAAGTCTACATAGCCTTCAAGTCCTTCTACGCTATAAGGATTGTCTACGAACTGATCTTCCTCTTCCTCTTCTAAGAATTCAAATACCCTCTCTGCCGCAGCCGTCATGGACTGAATCTGGGACAGTACCTGAGCAACCTGTGTAATTGGCTGGGTAAAGTTCTTTACATATTGAATAAAAGCCTGGATATCTCCAATGGTAATGACTCCCTGAATCGCCAGGATACCACCTGAGATGGCAACGGCAACATAACCTAGATTGCCGATAAACATCATGATTGGCTGCATCATACCTGAGAAAAATTGAGACTTTACTGCAGATTCATAGAGCTTTTCATTTTGCCTGTCAAACTCTTCAATCATCTCTTCTTCCTTGTTAAAGGCCTTGACAATCAAATGTCCTGCATATACCTCTTCTACCTGTCCATTGACATGACCTAAATATTCTTGTTGCTGAGCAAAATATTTTTGGGAATGCTTGACTACAAAGGTAATAATCAGCATGGAAACCACCAAGACGACCAGGGCAATCAATGTCATCAGGGGCGAAATACTAAGCATCATAATCACCACGCCTACAATGGTAGCAACGGAAGTTACCAGCATCGTGACACTTTGATTTAGTCCCATTCCTAGAGTATCTACGTCATTGGTAATTCTAGAAAGCACCTCGCCATAGGTATTGCTTTCAAAATATTTCATAGGCATGCGGTTGATTTTCTTGGTAATATCACGTCTTAGGTTATAGGCAACCTTTTGTGAAATTCCCGTCATGATAAAGCCTTGAATCAGATTCAATATGGCGCCGCATACATAAAGGCCTAGAACCAACAACAAGATCTTGCCGATATAGCCAAAATCAATTCCGCCAGTTCCATATATTTTTGCCATAAGACCAGAGGCCAAAGATGTCGTTGCCTTGCCTAAGGTCTTCGGTCCAAGTACATTAAATACGGTAGAGCCTGCTGCAAATATAATGACGAAGAAGAGTCCTACCTTGAAATGACCCATATACTTTAGGAGCTTTCCAAAGGAGCCCTTAAAATCTTTGGCTTTTTCTACATTTGCAAAGCCACCGCCGCCAGGTCCGCCCGGCCTTCTTTTTTGTACTTTTTTCAAGTCTTCTTTCATCCTAGACCTCCTCCTTTCTGCCTTCTATTCCTAGCTCTTTTTCGGACAACTGGGATCTAGCAATTTCTAAGTAAGTCGGGCAAGTTCTCAGCAAGTCTTCGTGCCTTCCCTGACCCACAATCACCCCTTCATCAAGAACAATAATCTGCTCAGCATGAAGGATGGTGCTGATTCTTTGAGCTACAATAATAATGGTTTTATCTGAAACATGATCATGCAAAGCCTTTCGAAGAGCTGCATCTGTCTTTAAATCAAGAGCAGAAAAACTATCATCAAAGACAAAGATCTCTGGATCTTTGGCAATGGCTCTAGCAATGGACAGTCTTTGCTTTTGACCACCGGACACATTGCTTCCTCCCTGGGCAATTGGGCTTTGATACTTCTCCTCTTTGTCCATAATAAATTCTTCTGCCTGGGCAATTCTAGCTGCAAGTTCCATCTCTTGTTCACTTGCATCCTTGTTGCCAAACTTGATATTCGATTCGATTGTTCCTGAGAATAAGACGCCTTTTTGCGGAACATAACCAATGGCATCTCGAAGCTCCTTGATATCCATTTGGCGAATATCTACATTGTCCAAGGTAATCTTGCCTTCCGTAACATCATAAAGTCTAGGAATCAGACTTACCAAGGCAGATTTGCCAGCTCCGGTACTACCGACAATGGCTGTTGTGGTACCTGGCTTTGCCGTAAAGGAAATATGTTCAATAACATTGGTATTGGCCCCTGGATAAGCGAAGGCAACATCTTCAAAGGAAAGGCAGCCTTTTTTCTCCTGTCTAGCACTTGTCACATCTAGGTTGTCAATGGAAGGCTTTACTGAGATTACCTCGGCAATACGATCGGCTGCAACCCCAGATCTAGGAAGCATGATGGATAGCATTGTCAGCATTAAGAAGGACATTACAATCATCATGGCATAGGTAATAAATGCCGTCATGGAGCCAACTTGCATGATACCCTCATCAATGCGGTGAGCGCTGATCCATACAATCAATACACTTAAGCCATACATGATTACCATCATGATTGGCATCATAAAGGTCATGACACGGTTGGTAAATAAGGTTATTTTCTTAAGTCTTAGATTGGCTTCATCAAATCTTTCTTCTTCCCGCTCTTCTCTTTTAAATGCACGAATAACGGAAAGTCCTGTAAGGATCTCTCTAGCAATGAGATTCACCCGGTCCACGAGCTGCTGCATAATCTTGAATTTTGGCATGGCAATGGACATCAGCACTCCAACAAATCCGATGATGACCAAAATAGCAAGGACAATCACCCAGCCCATATGAACGCCGGTTCGAACAACCATAATGATACCACCGATTCCAAGAATCGGAGCATAGGCTACCATACGAAGAAGCATGGTGCTGACTAGCTGTATCTGCTGAACATCATTGGTAGATCTGGTGATAAGAGACGCCGTAGAGAACTGGTCGATTTCCTTGTTGGAAAATTTCACCACTTTTCGGAAGACCTGGCTACGAAGGTCGCGGCCTATTCCCGAGCCAATCTTAGCAGCAAGAAATACGACTAGGATCGTTGCAACTCCCATGATGAGGGCTAGTCCAATCATCTTAAATCCAGTGCTCCATAGGTAAGACTTTTGGATGGCATTCGTATCCACTCCAGCGGCCTGATCACATTGGATGGCATAGGCAACGCCTGTAGATTTTGCTGTAGAGCTTCCCATGGCATCTACGGTCTTTTGAGCAGAGGAGCGAATCTGATCTAAAGAATCTGCATCGATCATCTGACTCATCATGGCAAGCAAATCCGATGTCTCCATCTTGGATAAAGCTTCTAGCTGCTGGGCAGGAATTTCACTACCACTTTTAGATAATTGATTTACCAGATCACTACTATCCATTTGTTCCATTTGATAGATCAAAATAATTGGAACAAGCAGATCTTCATCTAGCTGATCTAGCTCATCTTCCTCTAAGTTCTTTAATACATATTGATTTTGCTCTTTTCCATAAGCCTGCTTAAATTCCTCTTTTTCTTCGCTCGTCATAAAGATTTGTGTATTTTCATAATCTTCTTCTGTAAGCTCTTTGGCTAGAATATGCTCTACTCCGCTATTTTGTATTCCAGTATCAATAATAGCAGACGTATAATTTGGCAAAGACAAGTCGCAAACGGCTTGCACTAGCAAAAGCAAAATCAAAGG
>CAVJBW010000081.1:0-6775 GCA_963647625.1 Lachnospiraceae bacterium | reverse complement strand
GCCGATGGCATCTACCGAAACAACTTGGCATGGCACCTTCCATCTTTGGCATATATTTCTGACAAATGCGGCATCTTTTAAGCTTTCTTCTCCTCGAATGCCATGCTCCACATGAAGCACACTCAAGGTGAATAAAAGCTCCTTTTGAAGTTCAAGAAGTAGTCTTAATAGACAGACCGAGTCGCTACCACCAGATACCGCCACTAAGATATGATCCTTCGGCTCAATTAAGTTATTTTTCTGAATATAAGCTCTTACTTTTTCTTTCATCCTTTTATTATAAACGAAAAAAATCACACCCGAAAGTG
Source organism: Lachnospiraceae bacterium (assembly GCA_963647625.1). Taxonomy (GTDB): domain Bacteria; phylum Bacillota; class Clostridia; order Lachnospirales; family Lachnospiraceae; genus Eubacterium_C. The sequence continues at coordinate 6,467 of CAVJBW010000081.1, read as the reverse complement.
TGATTTATTTGTCCTTTTCTTTGAATACTATTTCATTATCATAAACCAGTCCAAGCTTGGAACGGGCAATACTTTCAATATATTCTGGGGTCTTTACTTCGTCAGCATAAGATTCTAAGTCCTTAGTCCTTTGTTTTTCTTCCTCGATCTTGTCTTTTATCTCACTAGCCTGTACTTCGTATCTGCTTTGAGTATGATAAAGGCTAAGCACTCGATTCATCATCACAAGGACAAAAATAGCCAAGATTCCCACTACAAGTAGCTTTCCAGTATTCTTTTTTCTAATGGCTCTTTGTCGTCGTCGCATACCTTTCACTTCCCCAAAATGAACTACTTATCTTTATTCTATCTGTTCTTCTTAAAAACATCAATTGTTTTTCTGCCATTTCAACCAATCTTCACAAAATCCATGGCAAAATATAAGTCTCACTTTTATTATCGTACAAAAGTCCCATTATCTTTAGATAATTTCAAATAATTCTTTTGCTTCTTCTTTTTTTGTTGTCTCTTGAAGGTCTAATACCCTAGCTTTCACTGTCTTAGTTCCAAATTGAATCTCTATAATATCTCCTACTTTTACCTTGGTAGAAGCCTTTGCAACCTTATCATTTACCAAGACTCTTCCTGCATCGCAGGCTTCGTTGGCAACAGTTCTTCTCTTAATCAAACGAGATACTTTTAAAAATTTGTCTAACCTCATGATTCACTACCTTTACAAAATGCGAAAAAGAAAGAGTGGAATCATATGTTCCACTCCCTATCTTTCTTATAAAACTATTAGTTGTTTACAGCATCCTTTAAAGCCTTACCAGCCTTGAACTTAGGTGCCTTAGAAGCAGGAATCTGGATCTCTTCCTTAGTCTGAGGATTTCTTCCTGTTCTAGCAGCTCTCTCTGAAACTTCGAATGTACCAAATCCAACTAACTGAATCTTGCTACCTTTCTTAAGCTCTTCTGTAACTACTTCAGTGAAAGCCTTTACAGCAGCTTCTGCATCTTTCTTAGATAACCCTGCCTTTTCTGCAATAGCTGCAACTAATTCTGTTTTGTTCATATCAAATACTCCTCCTATAGTTGTCTTTCAGGTTTGATTTCACCTAATAACAGTTATACTTTGTTTGCCTTAGTTTGTCAAGGAAATTCGGGCATTTTAAAGGGTTTTATAGCCTTTTTTTCCTATAAGTATTGATTCACCAGATCTCCAAGGGATTTTTCTAGTGCATCCCCCTGATTTTTGGCATCTTCAAAGTTCTCTCCCTTGACTCCGTAGTAAAGTTTGAGCTTCGGTTCTGTTCCCGATGGGCGCACACATACCCAGGCACCATCTTCCAATTCATAATAAAGGACATTGGAATATGGCAGATTGGTCGCCGTAACTTGACCACTTGTAAGATCGATTCTTTCATCTGTTCGATAATTACGAATGGCCATTACCTTGTATTGACCAAGACTTTCTGGTGGATTCTTCTCGAGACTATCAATAATACTTTGGATCTTTTCAATTCCTTCTTTGCCTTCCAAGGTAATGGAGGTTACAGAATCTTGGAAATATCCATATCTTTCATAGATTTCCACCATGACATCCCAGAGGTTCTTCCCCTTGGTCTGATAATAAGCTGCTGCCTCACAAAGCACCATGCTTGCTGCTACTGCATCCTTATCCCTGGCATAATCTCCTGGCAAGCATCCGTAGCTTTCTTCCATACCAAATAGATAACTTCCACTATGCTTTTCTTCAAATTCGAGAATCTGCTTGCCAATATATTTGAATCCCGTCAGCACTTCAATCAAATCTACGCCATAATAAGAAGCCACTTCATCAACCAAATTCGTTGTGACAATAGACTTCACAACTGCAGCGCCTGACGGTATAAGGCCTTTTGCTTTTTTCTGGCTAATCAAATATTCAGCAATCAAGGTTCCTGACATATTTCCTGTCAACACATGATAGCTTCCATTTGCATCTTTTACATAGACTCCAAGTCTGTCTGCATCTGGGTCCGTTGCAAGAATGAGATCTGCCTGAACTTCCTGAGCTAGCTTTAAGCCCAATTCAAAGGCTTCTTTGGATTCTGGATTTGGATAGCTAACGGTTGGAAAATTGCCATCCGGTAGTTCCTGTTCTTTTACCACATATACTTGTTCAAATCCCAATTCTTTCAAGATACGGCGCACTGGGACATTGCCTGTTCCGTGAAGCGGCGTATAAACAATCTTGATTTCTTTTTGCATTCTTTTGATGGCATCAAGATTCAAGACTAGCTGTTTCAATTCCTGATTGTAAGCATCATCTACTTCTTTTCCGATCACCTGATATAGGCCTGCTTCTTTCGCTTCATAATACCCCATGGTCTTGGCCTTGGAATAATCTGTAATCTTCTTTACTTCATCCATAATCCCCTGATCATGAGGTGGGGTAATCTGGGCTCCATCTTCCCAATATACCTTATAGCCATTATATTCTGGTGGGTTATGACTTGCCGTAATATTGATTCCAGCACAGCAACCCAAATATCGCACTGCAAAGGACAGCTCTGGAGTCGGACGTAAGGCGTCAAATACATAGGCCTTGATTCCATTGGCAGCAAGGGTCTTGGCCGCTTCATCTGCAAATTCTGTAGACATATGTCTAGAATCAAAGGCAATGGCTACCCCTTGGTCTTTCTTATTTTGTGAAATAATATAATTGGCTAGTCCCTGGGTTGCCCGGCGTACCGTATAGACATTCATACGATTGCTTCCTGCCCCTAGAATCCCTCTAAGACCAGCTGTCCCAAATTCTAGATCTTTGTAGAATCGCTCTTCAATCTCTTTTTCGTTCTGGGCAATTCCCTTTAATTCAGCCTTGGTATCTGCATCAAAATAATCGGACTCGCACCACATTTTATAATTTTCTTTATATCCCATACTTTTTGCTCCTTTCTCAATCATCATCACTCGTATTCGTTAGCTTGCTAACAAGATCGGATAGGGTAGACAAGGTATCATCAGAAATCGTACTCGTACTTGAAGAATCCGAGGTAGATCCACTTGAACTTGAATCCGTATTGCTCGAAGAAGAAGAGTTGGTACTTGTACTTGAAGAAGTACTTGAACTAGAAGAGGCGCTTGAGCCAGCCTTACTTCCTGCTAGAGATCCTGCCTTGCTTCCTGCCGTGGCAGTATTATCCGATGAGCTACTATCACTGTCCGAAGAGGTCTCACTGTCACTGTCACTTTCCTCGCTTAGGACGACCCCGATCTTGGCCTCCTTCGAAGCCACCATCAAGGTTCTAGACCAGGTAGCATATCCCTCTGCTTTCACTTGAATGCTATATGCCCCATACTGAAGGGAGATTCCCTTCTTATAACTGGTTTCTTTGCCATTAATATATAATTTGGCTCCATCATAAGGAATGGAAAATGTGACCTTTCCATATTGCGGTCCATTGCCCTTTAACTGATTGCAATCTACCACTGTCACTTCTCCGGATTTTACCTCAATCTGTGTGGCATCTCCATACCCCTTATGTGCCAGGGCCAAGGTGTACTGTCCGGCTGCAATTTCAATCTCCATATCCTTGGTGACTTGTTTGGAAATAAGCCTTCCTACGGTAATCCAGCCCCCATCAAACAGATCTGTATTGGTCAGGCGAATGGTGCCATGCCCGGATACTACCACAATGGAAACGATCTGCTTTTCATCCCCGATGACTCTTAAGGTATCTGAGTTAGAGATGTTTTCCAGTGAAATCCTATTTCCATCTTGATAAATCCGACTTGCATCCGTCAGATAATACTGGCTTTTTCCTATGGTCAAAAGGCCCTCTGCCACATCAATGGAAAACTCCTTTACTTCTGATAGATTCCACAAAGCATCTGATTCTTTTACACTTTTCAGCAATTGGCTATTGTCATTTATTTCAAATGTAACGATCTGTCCACAGTAAAGGGAGTCTATGGTCGTACTAATCTCATTCTTGTCGTAGATATAAGTGCTGCTATTGTAAGTATAGCGTTCTAACTGACCAGTTGAGATATTTTCGAAGCGGATCATATCTTCTTGCTGGTCAATTTCATCAATGCGATAAAGCTCTTCTTGCTCTATCTCTTCCGTTGTGCTTGTTTCCTTTTCTGCTACTACGTCTCCTGCTATTCGGCTTCCTTTCACCATACTTTTATTGGACTTAGAGCCACATCCCGTCAATAATGCAGCCAAGAGGATGCCGACTAGGCAAGACAAAATCATAACTTTGTATTTTTTCATAAAGTTAGCCTTTTTTTAATAATTCTAGTAAGGTGGGCTTTTGATTCAGCTCGGGCCGTTCTAGAACCTGTTCTAACATCCAGGCAAGCTTCTCTCCCACTTCTTTTCCCTGGGGCACACCTGCCTGCATCAAGTCCTTTCCATCTACTGCTAGCTCCTGCACCGTAAGGCAGTCCCCTCTTGCAAGAATCTGTTGGTAGAGCTGATTACACTGATTATAATAGGCCCTCTTTTCTTCCCTTTTAAATTCACTTTGCCCCATCATATCAGCCACTTGAACCTGAAGCAAAAGCGGATACATCTCCTTGCCCACATTGCTTATCAGCCTTCTTAGATTCACTTCATTCAAAGGCGGCCTTTCATCATGATAGCGCACTAAGCGGCAGACCTTGCGGCGGGTGTCATTGTCAAATTTGAGACGTCTCATAATCTGAGAAGTCATTTCTTCCCCTCGCACAGGATGATTATAAAAATGGTCAATTCCCCGCTCATCTCTCCTGTGGCATCTAGGCTTTCCCACATCATGAAAGAGCATGGTCAGCCTTAGGATCTTGTCCTTTTCAATCGCCTTCATGGCTTCTATGGTGTGGATTCCTACACTATACTTGTGATGAGGATGATGTTGCTCTGTGGCCATCATTTGGTCAAATTCCGGCAAGATCACCTGGGTAATTCCCGTTTCATATAGCTTTAATAAGTATTCTGGCCGTGGGGATGTGAGGATCTTTACGAGCTCACTTTGGATGCGTTCCGCAGAAATCTTTTGCATATTTTCTGCTAGATCCTTCATGGCCTGATAGGTATCTTCTTCTATCTCACAGCCAATCTGAGCCGCAAATCGAACTGCCCGCATCATTCGAAGAGCATCTTCTGAAAATCTTTGATGAGCATCTCCCACACAGCGAATCTTCTTTTGTTCTAAGTCTTGCTGACCACAAAACAGATCAACAAGTCCATGGCTTTCATTATAGGCCATGGCATTAATGGTAAAATCCCTACGCTTTAAGTCTTCTTCTAAAGACCTGGTAAATACAACTTCCGTTGGGTGTCTGCCATCTTCATATTTGCCATCAATCCGGTAGGTGGTGACTTCAAAGCCTTCTTTGTCTAGCATCACCGTCACCGTTCCGTGTTGAATTCCTGTATCAATGGTATGTGAAAATAATTCTTTGACCTCATGAGGACTCGCCGATGTGGTAAGGTCCCAATCCTTAGGTTCTTTTCCCAGCAAACAATCTCGGACGCAGCCGCCTACGGCATATGCTTCAAATCCAGCTGACTCAAGAACTCCAATGATTTCTTTTACCTTGGACGGTAACGTAAGGTCCATAGACTGCCACCTCCTTTTTTTATATTTGTTCTTTTAGTAAGCCTTGCCCCAATATACCAGCTTCTTCGCTGGCTTTCCACAGCATACACAGACATCAGCGATTTTTTCCTGGTCATTGAATGGCATACAGCGAGAGGTTGCTGTGGTCTCTTCTTTGATCTTGTCTTCACAGGCCTGATCTTCGCACCACATACCACGAATGAAACCTGGCTTTGCTTCTACAATTTTCTTAAATTCGTCATAGTCATGAGCATCATAGATATGAGCATCTCTATGAGTCTTTGCTTTTTCATATAGAGACTCTTGGATCTGGTCAAGAAGCTGTGGAATCAAGCTGGTTAATTCTTCTAATTTTACAATCTGCTTTTCTCCATTGTCCCTGCGAACCACAACGCACTGGCCAGCTTCAATATCCTTTGGTCCTACCTCAACGCGAAGTGGAATACCACGCATTTCCTGCTCTGCATATTTCCAGCCTGGATTCTTATCGGAATCATCCACCTTCACGCGACATACCGAAGATAGTTCTTCTTTGAGCTGATAGGCCTTGTCAAGAACACCTTCTTTTTTCTGCATAATAGGAACAACCATTACCTGACAAGGAGCAATTCTAGGTGGCAATACAAGGCCAGAATTGTCTCCATGCACCATAATTACAGCTCCAATCAGTCTAGTGGTCATTCCCCAGGAAGTCTGATGAACATACTGAAGCTTATTATTCTTGTCTGTATATTGAATGCCAAATGCTTTGGCAAATCCATCTCCAAAGTTGTGGCTCGTTCCTGACTGAAGGGCTTTTCCATCATGCATCAAGGCTTCAATGGTATAAGTCGCACTAGCTCCTGCAAATTTTTCCTTTTCCGTCTTTTGACCACGCACCACTGGAATAGCC
>CAVJBW010000080.1:0-7040 GCA_963647625.1 Lachnospiraceae bacterium | reverse complement strand
GGGCTACAAGGTGTTGTAGATGCATCAAATGCTGTAGAGGATGCTCAAGAAAATCTGAAAAATACCGTCATGGAAATAAATACAGCTTTTGGTGAAAATATAGTGGTTCTTAATAAAGAAAAGAATGCTATCGAGTTCCTTGATATGGAACATCTTTCTGAAAAGATGGTTACACCAGAAAGTTTGGATAAAGCTCAATCAATTAAAGATTACGTTGCGGTTATTAAATCTGAAATAGCAGATGCAGAACAAGCTTATGTTAAGCTTCAAAATAGTGAAGGTAAAACAAAAGAAGAAACAGCTAAATTAAAAAATGAATTTGTTACATTTTTCTCTCTTATGCAATCGGATTTGAATACGCTTAATGAAGATTTTGATTATGCTTTTTCAGATGAAGACTTGCAGGTCTTTGGAAAATATTTAGACAAAATCAACAACAATATGGATGTTACGCAAGAAGAAACAAACAAAGTCCTTCAAGTACTGACGAGAGTAAAAGAAGTACTAGGCGAAATTGATAAGAAAAATACAGTGCCTTCTACTTTTAAAGCAGGAACTACAGGAGAAGATATAACCGGCAAAGTTGGTGCGGCTAACGCGGAAGCAGCAGGTGCTGTTCAAAATAAAGATAGCCAAAATGCTGCGATGGAATCTCTTAACAAAGCCCTTAATGCTCAAGAGAATATCGAACAAATTATGGCTCTTACCTCTGGTATTGTGGGTCTCGCGTCTGCTTGGACTTCTTTCCAAAACCTTGGCAGCCTTTTAGCAGACGATGACATATCAGTTGGCGAGAAAACCGTCCAAGTAGTAACCAATTTGGTATTTGGTATTGCGCAGTTAGCTTCTGCGTATAAAACCCTAAAGGGTTTAGAGCTTGCAGAAACTTTCTCTAATCTTGCATCAGCTTTTTCTGCGGTCGCCGCAGGAGAAGGTCTTGCTGCAACGGGCGCTATTGCTTTGAAGGCGGCTCTTGGACCAATAGCTTTAATTATTGGCGCTATTACAGCAGCGGCAATAAATTTCTTTTCTCAAAAGAACGAAGAAAGAATTAAAAAGATAACCGAAGCAGCGGATTCGGCGAAAGATTCCATTTCATCTTTGAAGAGTTCGGTAAGCTCTTTTGATGACCTATACCGAAAATATAAAAATGGTGAAGCTTCTTCTGATGATTTAAAGTCTGCGGCATCTTCATTAAATGAGACACTGGAGAACCAATCTCTCAATGTGTACGCTGCGACGGAAAACTGGACGGCGTATAGTAAGGCTCTTGATGAGGCCGCAAAGAAGAAACTTAAAGAAGATGCCGAAAATTTGTGGAATGAACGAAATGAAAATGCGAAGGCTGGAACAGAAGGTTTCGAGCGATATGCATCTAATGGAGATTCTGATTATGAGTTAGTAAAATTTAAAGGTACAAGTTCTGAATATAAAGGTGAACTCTCTGCGAAAGATAAATTTATAGCGGATTACGGAGAAGATTTTAGCGGAATACATATTGATACTAATGGTAATGTTTCTGCTAGCCCCACTTTAAACGATGAACAAGTATATGAACAATTAAATAATATCGTCAAAGCTTATGAAGAAGCAGGAGACGAAATCAAGGGGTTGACCGAAGAAGACCAAAAAGAGATAAAAAAATATGTTGATGCTGCGAAAAAAGCATTAAGTGATAACGAATCTTATCAAACAGTAAGAGAAGATGACCAAGCTCTTGGCTCGACATATGCACAACTTTATAAAGATGATTCTGATTATGCCTACACAGAAGGTACTTCTATCGAAGATTATAAGACTCAAGTTAAAAAACAGTTTAAAGAAGATGGTATAGAGGCAAGTAGCACTTTGATAGATTCTTTTGTTCAAGGCATGATGGAATTTGACTTAGATAGTTCAAAAGCATTGCTAGAGCAATATTCCAAGGAAACCGCGGATTCTACATTTAAAGATGCAATTAAGGGTAGCAATTTTTCTGACGATAATACCACTAATACACTTCTAGACAATGCTGGAATTAGTGCAGATGATGTTTCGGCTAGTTCTGTAATTTCTAAAGAAAAAGAACAGACCGCGGATTATCTTTTATCAATGATTAACGAGGCTAAAAATCTAACAGATGAAGAAAAAATACAATTAAAAGATTTGGTGTCAACGTCTAGTGGTTCCATAGAAGAGATGGCAGCTCTTGTTAAAACTGGACTTGAACAAGGTTTAGATGCTGCTAAAGCACAGGCCTCTGGCTCAACAGGTGATGATTCAGTACAAACTCAATTAGATTCACGTCTAAGTGATTTGGGTGTAACAGATGCGACAAGAGAATCTTATCAAAAAACTCTCACAGAACAAGGTAAACGAAATCAACAAACCGAAGAATATACTGATACTCTAGAAAAAGAAAAAGAAGAACTTGAAAGAGTAGAAAAAGAATGCGGAAAAAATAGTAAAGAGTACACAGACCAAGCTAAAAAAGTAAAGAAAGCAGAAAAAGCTCTAGATTCTTATAAAGATACACAAGAAGATATAGCGGATAAAAGTTTGCGTACACAAAAAGGCTTGGAAGAACTTTCAGAATCTATGGAAGATTATGGTGATACTCTAAGAGATGGCGATAAGACTTCTTTAGATTATACGGAGGCTCTGGATTCGGTAAGGACCGGCCTAGCAGACGTTTTAAATATTAGCGAAGACGCAATATCAAATGATTTTATTGAAAATAATCTCGATACAATTCAAAAAGTCGCGGATGGAGATAAAGAGGCTTTAGCCGAATTGAGAAGCGCAGCTGGACAAGAAATTGCTGCGCAAATTAATGCAGAAGGCAACTTAACACCAGAGCATTTAGACTTACTAAATTCTAAGGCTCAAGAACTATCAGGTTTAGATTTAGAGGTTGGGGCTTCCTTAAACGACCAAGACCTTATAGATGGTTTAAACTCAATGCTGGCAAATGGCGAAATGACAGCAGACGAAATGCAGAGTTATCTTTCGTCTATTGGTTATGAGCCAGAGGTAACAACACAACCTGGTCCTGAGGTAACGACAAAGGTGTCGTTCTCCGGTATAGACGTTCCTTTGTTGGGTAAGATTGGTGCTGTTGAAGGAACGTTGACTACTACTCCGGAAGTGCCTAAAATTACAGACATAAAATCTACTGGTACCGGCAAATACGCCACAACAGCTTCTGGTTCCGGCGGAGGAACAAAGAAGTCTGGCGGTTCCGGCGGTGGCGGCGGCGGTGGTGGTTCAGGCTCTGGCGGTGGCAGTTCATACACCCCCAAGACCATGAAAAAGGACGATAGTGAACTCGACCGATATGAAAGGGTTGATACACTACTTGAAGGTGTATCCAATGACCTTGAGAAAATTGCGGACGAGCAAGACCGTCTAATTGGCACCGCAGTCACAGACAATATGATGGAGCAGTGCAACCTACTTGAAAAGCAGGCTTCACTATACCAGCAAAAACTTGAAATCCAAAAGCAAGAAGCCGAAGAACTCCGCAACCAGTTAGCAAATGATTATGGCATTACGTTTGATGCGGACGGCTATATTGCCAACTATGCTTCCGTCTATAATAGTCTATATGATGAATATAGTAGACTAGTTGACCAGTACAATGCTACTACAGATGAAGCTGGTCAGGAATCACTTGAAGAGTCTATTGATAACATTCAAGATAAGATGGACAAGTTTGACGAAGCTTATCAACGTTATGATGAACTTTGGTCTGGTGACCTTAAGGATACCCTTAAGCAGCTAGAAGATATTGAAGACCAGATTGAGGACATGCAAGCTGATGCATTCAATACATTTGTTGAAGGCCTTGATGACCTCATGGACATTAATGACACTCTAGATGATATTAATGAAGCATATGAGAAACTAGGCAGGGGTACCCTGAAGGAAGACCCCTTCAGCCAGATGCAAACCTCCGCAGAGAAGCTGAAGAGATACTATGATAATAACTTCTCAGAAGAATGGTATGATGGACTGACTAAAACCTATTCGAAGTATGCGGCTGAAGCTACTACCGAAGAAGGTAAGAACTTCTACAATACCATGGCTCAAAGGTATCAGGATGCTAAGGAACATGAGGGTGATGGCACCATCAATGCGGGTGGCTCTGGTTACCTTGACATGTCCCTTGATGCAGTTGACCTAATTCAACAGCAGATACAAGAGTTTGAGACAACTGGTACTTCTAGTATTTTCGGTAAGAATTCAAGTGCCCTATATGAGGCCGCACAAACTGTCTATGAGCAGTTTGAAACTGTCATATCTGACATGGCTGATGACTATGAGGAACTTCATGACCAAATTCTTGACGGTATCGAAGATATGGCCGACAAGATGGAAGACCGCAAGGAAGTCTTGGAAGATGTTAATGAAGAACTCGAACATATGCAAAACGTCATTGAAGCAGTTCATGGCGAAAAGGCATATGAGCAACTTAATCAAATTCTTCAGGCCAGATATAACAACTACCAAGTTGAAATTAATGAACTTCAAAGGCAGAAGAAAATTTGGGAAGATACCTTGGCGACTATGCAAGAGGGGTCTGAACAGTGGGATGAAGTATCTGAAAAGATTAAGGATGCCACCAGTGAAATCAATGAACTTATAGAAGAGTCTTTAGATTCCCTTAAAGAGCAGTATGACAATACAGTTAACAGCCTTGTAGACTCTTGGTTCGAGCAGACCATAGGAACAAGCGACCTAGACTGGCTTGAAACTGAATGGGAACTAATCAACCGCAATGCTGACTACTACCTTGATGATGTGAATAAGGCATATAATATTCAGAAACTTCAAGGCAAGTATCTCGACCTCTTGGATGGTTCCGATAATCTTGCTATACAACAAAAAATTACCGCACAGATGAACGAACAGCTTAATAAATTGCGAGAGAAGACGAACCTTTCTGAGTATGACGTCAAGTATGCGGAAGCTCAACTTGAGATTCTTCAGAAGCAGATTGCACTTGAGGAAGCTCGAAACAATAAGAACAACATGAAGCTTCGCAGGGACAGTCAGGGTAATTATTCTTACGTTTATACGGCTGATGAGAGTAATACTCGTTCTGCTGAATCTGACCTTCTTGACGCGCAGAATAACGCGTATAATCTTTCCAAGGACCAGATGGTACAGACGCAGGAAGATTCTTTGTCTGCACTTACCGACGCAAAGTCTAAGATGATTGATATTTGGACGGATGCGGCTCTTACAGTTGAGGAACGTAAGAGCAGGGTTCAAACTGTTATTGATTCTCTTAAAGAGTATCTTGATGCTACGTCTGAGCAACTTTCTACTTCTCAACAGAATCTTATTCAAGATTTCATAGGAATGTGCGAGATTCTAACAGAAAAGAATGCAGAAGATTTACAGAAAACTTACGACGACATTGTAAATGGTAACGACGATGCTTTCAAAAAAATAGATGAACGTTGGTCTACTTCGATTAAGAACTGGAATGAAAACGTTGGAAGTTTTAAAGAATCTTTAGATAATCTTAACACGAATTTAAATGGAAATGCGACGAAATATACTTCCACAGTATCAGAAATGTCTAAGAAGGTTCAACAAAACTTCAATGATATGTCCGCAACAATTAAGAATGCAACCGAACAGCAAGATGCATTAACTGCTTCTGCGGATGCTTTCTACGCAGAGTTGTCTGACAAGTCTGGTGCAGTTGTTAAATATGACAAACAGATTCAAGAAATGTCAAAGAGTTTAAATAATGCAAATAATGACCTTAAAGCTGCACAAACCACTCTTAATAATCTAAGTAATGAATTACAAGAGCAGAAGAGCCAAAACACAATACTGGCCAATAAAAACAAAGAACTTGCGGCACTAGTGAATAGCGGTTCTGGCAGTGGAGGTTCTGGTAGTGGAGGTTCCGGTTCTGGTAGCGATTTAAATAATCTGCGTGTTGGTTCTATCGTTGGATACCGTGGACGTTACTATTATGACTCTTGGGGCACTTCCCCCGCAGGTAGCCTATATAATGGCGTAACCGGCGGAGTTGTAGTCGATGGTTGGTCTTCTACGAAATACGGCGGTGGTTCTAAGTCAACGGGTGATTTTGATGTTCACATTAAATCGTCTGACGGGAAATACGATGACCTCGGTTGGGTTAAGCGTAGTCAGCTGTTTGATACTGGTGGCTATACTGGTAGTTGGTTTGGTTCTGGAATGTCTGATGCTAAGGACGGTAAACTTGCATTCTTGCATCAAAAGGAACTGGTGCTTAATTCTTCTGACACTGAGAATATACTTGCGGCGGTTGAGGCTGTTCGCGGCTTTGCAGACGGCATCAAGAATGGTGCACTTGGTGTATTCTCGTCTATGCTTTCTGGTATAGATGCATCTGCGGTATCTGCTTCTTCAGATATACAGCAGGAAGTTCACATCACAGCCGAGTTCCCCAACGCGAACTCTGCGGCCGAGATTGAGGAAGCCCTTCTTAATATTGCTCAAAGGTCTACTCAATACATAGCAAAGACTAGGTAATCTGGGCGAAAAGCTATGATGGTTGTTTATGCTCTTTGAAATTAATTCAGAGCATTTTAGTTTTACCAAGAATGGGACACAGAGTGCTTGCTCTGCGTCCCATTTTTTTATTAGAGAAAAAGGAAGTGAGGGTGGCAAATTGAACGCATTAGAATTGCAGGACGCAATCCTTAAGGCTGTTGATACTTTAACAACTAGCCGTATTGACAAAATTCAAGCAGATAAGACAATTAAATGCGAGATTTCAAAATGCACAAACGCTCTTACAGGCGAGTATAGAGCTATCTATAATGGCGGTACGATTATAGTTTACGCCAATGAAGGTAGTACTTATACGCCGGGAGATGTTGTTTTTGTTCTTGTGCCGCAAGCAGACTTTACAAATAAGAAGGTTATTGTAAGTCTTGCGGGAGCTGGTTCAACTGACGACGCAAATGGTCAATCATTTGTAGCTTCTGCCCTTAGCGACTACAATCTTATTGGTAAAAATGTTATTTCTGATAATTTAAAAGTTCAGCCTG
>CAVJBW010000079.1:0-7109 GCA_963647625.1 Lachnospiraceae bacterium | reverse complement strand
ACCCTATACTTTAACTTCTTTCCATCCATGATCACATGCTTACACATCAATCCGCTAGTAAAAACAAACAAAGGCATATGAAAGGAATAAATAAAGATCCAGATGCTTTTAGCTGCTGTTACATCGTAATCAATCACACTTTCCACAAAGTGTCCTAAGACAACACTTAAAATCAAAATCCCCTTTAAATTGTCAAACCATATATTTCTATTGGTATTTGCCATATTTCTCATCGTCCTCTTCTTTTTTTAAATCTATTCTGTTAATTTTTTCGCCAAGCTATTATATCGAAAACAAGAGGGAATCACAAGATTTATTTTAAGCAGCCTCCTTATCAAGATAAACTAATCATCCATTTGCGCCTTTTAAAATAGATAAGCGATACTAGCAGTCTGAAGATTTCTTCTGTAGTAAGCAAGGCATAGACCCCTACGATTCCCCAATGCAGCACATAAGCTGCCAAGAGGCATAGTGGGATGCCCAAGCACCAAGTTCCTATAATATCAATCAACATAATCACCTTTGTATTGCCACCACTTCTTATGATTCCACCTCCCAGAATCATATTTTCCATCTTGATAGGTGCATACAAAGCAAAGACGATGAGCAAGGTCTTACCTAGTTCTTTGACTCCATCCTCTACGCTAAACCAGCTGCTATAGACTCCTGCACACAGGATAACAAGGACCGCGACCACTGCTGCCCCCACCAAGCCTGCATACATGATCTTCTTCGCTTCCTGATAAGCCTCCTCATATTCTTTCTTCCCCAGTCTCTTACCGACCATCACTCCAGCCGCTGCCGAAAGGCCACTTAATGCTCCTACAACTAGACTTTGTATGGGACTTGTCAGCGTATAGGCTGCCAGACTCGCGGTACCTAGATGGCCATAGATTCCCGACTCCACATTCTGACCTAAGCTCCACAAAAATTCACTAAACAAAATCGGCAGAATCATCATCAGATAATCTCCATGGGAAATCTTTTGAAAGCCAAGGGACCATAAGGGTATCTCCTGATCTTGTCTGTTACAAAGGCCAAATCCAATGGCTATAACCACAAGGTTGAACAGTTGGGAAATCAGTGTGGCTAGACCTGCGCCTTTGATTCCCATACAAGGCAAGCCCCATCGTCCAAAGATCATCAGATAGTTCAGCCCTGTATTGACCACTACGGCTCCTAAGCTGGCCCAAAGGGGCACTGCTGCATGCTCCTTACATCTCAGCCAGGCTGATAAAATATTGGTAAGGGCCATAGGAATATAGCTTACACCAATCATTTTAAAATAAGGTGCTCCAATCTGGACAATGCTTGCATCTTCTGTATATAGCCTTAGAATCTGCCCCGGAAAGGCTCCTGCTGCCACAAGGAATCCTACTGCAATCAAGATTCCCACAAGCAAGCTGACATCGAAGCTGCGCCAGGCCTCCTTGCTATCTCCAGCCCCAACAAACTGGGCAATTAAGATTCCTGCCACCGTGCTAACTGCTCCTAGCACCACAGAAAAAATCAAAGAAAAGTTTCCGCATAGGCCAACTGCTGAGATACTGGCCTCTCCAAGCTGCCCGATCATCAGCTGATCTATAATCGAAAAGGATGCCTGCAACATACTTTGCAAGGTAACTGGAATAGCTATATTGCATAATGATTTCATAAACTGTGACATGATAAGGCTCCTGTACTTTCTCTTTTTATCAATTCAACTGGAAGGATGATCTTCTCTTGGCAAGGATTGCCATCACGCATCGCTTCAAGGCATTCAATAGCTGTTTTTGCTCGAAGATAAGCGTCTTGATGTATCGTTGTAAGGGCAGGGTTGCTTTCCTTGCTTGCCCGATTGTCATCAAATCCTATGATCTGCATCTTTTCAGGAATCTCAATATTCTTTCCTTGTAAAAATCCCATCAGTTCTAGGGCATAAAAGTCAGATACCGCAAAGATAGCCTGGATACCACTTTGCAACAAGTCGGGCAAATGCTCCTCATAAAAGCTTAACCGTTCTTTTTTTACCTTAGGCACCTGCCATCTGATCGTCTCTCCTGGCTCAAAAGCTTTTGCAAATCCACAAATGCGCTCCTGATCCATACAGATATAATTATCAGCAATGCACAGGGCCTTGGTATGGCCAAGCTCTCTATAATATTTTCCCGCCTGGTAGCCTCCATCATAGTGATCGATCACCAGATTCACGACATTGGAGCATTTTTCAAAATAGCCATCATAGACCACAAAGGAGATTCTCATGTGATTTCTCAGCTTTTCATAATCTGCTTCACAAAAGCCCATTAAGATCAAGCCATCCATATTCCACATAGAAGCAAATACCGGAATCTGATCTACCTGTGTGGTTGTCTTGATCATTAGAAAATATCCTTTTTCGTTGACCTCGTGGGAAAGAGCATTTAGAGACGACATGACAAATCCATCTTCTAAGACCTTCCCTTCGTACTTTATATGGTCATTTACCACAACTCCAATGATTCTCGAATTGTTCCTTGCAAGCAAGATTCCTGCCATATTAGGAATATAGCCTGATCGTTCAAGCTCTAGCTCAACCCTTTTTACCGTCTCGTCGGAGATCTTTTTTGTTTTGCCATGAATCACATTTGATACCGTTGCTGTACTAAGACCTAAGGCATCTGCTACATCTGCAATTCTCACTCTGCTTTGTGTCATAACATTTCCTTCTTTTTCTTATGATGCTTCTATGATACATCAAAAACGTTGATTTTACACGGGTTAAGCGTATAACCCCTTACAAAGTCTGCTTATGATTTTTGTTATATTCCAATAAAAAATCAGCAATTTTTTTCATTCTTACTTTTCAAACTTATCATTATGGTTTATCATACTTTGTAGTGCCGCTTTTTGTATATGTCATTATGCGACCTTATACACGAAGGTGGTACTGTTTTATTGTAAACAATGCAAATTCAATCAATAAAAAAGGAGCTTTTTTATGGGAACCATCATTATTCCGAAAGATTATAAATCTGACCTCAATCTGCATGATACACAGATTGCCATCAAGACCGTAAAGGATTTCTTCCAGACACGTCTAGCACAGGAACTCAACCTTGCCCGCGTATCTGCACCACTATTTGTTGATCCTTCTTCCGGATTGAATGACAACTTAAATGGTATTGAGCGTCCAGTTCAATTTGATATTGCTGAGCAAGATGGCAGAATCGCAGAGGTTGTGCATTCCTTGGCCAAATGGAAACGCTTTGCCCTAGACAAATATGACTTCGAAATCGGCAGCGGTCTCTATACCGATATGAATGCCATCCGCCGTGATGAAGAAACAGACAATATTCATTCTATTTTTGTAGATCAGTGGGACTGGGAAAAAGTAATTGAAAAAAGTCAAAGAAACCTAGACACCCTAAAGGAAACGGTGTGCCAGGTGTACAAGGTACTTCGCAAGACTGAGAAATATATGTCAATTCAATATGATTACATCCACGAGATCTTGCCAAAAGAAATTTTCTTTGTAACAACCTGCGAACTAGAAGAAATGTTCCCAGATCGTACTCCAAAAGAACGTGAATATCTTGTTGCCAAGAATCATGGTGCGGTCTGCATCCTACAGATTGGTGACAAGCTAGCCTGCGGAGAGCCTCATGACGGTCGTGCACCAGATTATGATGATTGGGCTCTTAATGCTGACATCGTGGTTTACTATCCAGTCCTTGATATTGCACTAGAACTTTCTTCTATGGGAATCCGAGTGGATGAAGTCTCCTTAAAAGAACAGCTTGACAAGGCAGGCTGCCCTGAAAGAGCCAATCTCCCATTCCAAAAAGCAATCCTTGAGAAGAAGCTTCCATATACCATGGGAGGTGGAATCGGGCAGTCCCGTATCTGTATGTTCTTCCTTCGAAAAGCCCATATTGGAGAGGTGCAGTGCTCTCTATGGCCAGAAGAGATGGAAGAAAAACTCAAAGAATCTGGAATCCAGTTCCTTTAAGATGCAAAATATAAAAAAGCTCTACAAACCATTTACTTACATGGTTTGTAGAGCTTTTTTTCATTCTGCGACTAAGTCTGCTAAGGTCTTTACAATCAATTTGATATCCAATGGCTTTGCAATATGCTCATTCATGCCTGCATTTAATGCTGCTGTCTTGTCCTCTACAAAGGCATTGGCGGTCATAGCGATAATGGGAATCGACTTGGCATTTAGTTTGTCGGATTGGCGGATTTTTTTGGCAGCTTCATAGCCATCCATAACCGGCATCATCACATCCATGAGGATAGCATCAATCTCCTCCTCTGAAGAATTTAGGAAGATATCAAGAGCCTCTCTGCCGTTCCAGGCCTCTCTAACTAGTGCGCCTTCTTCTTCTAACAGGAATTTGGCAATCTCCATATTGAGTTCATTATCCTCCACAAGTAGTATCTTCATTCCCTTAATCGAAGCTATCTTTGTATCAGACTCTGCTTGGTCAGCCTTAGCTGCATTTTTATCAATTTCAAATGGAAGAATGACATCAAAAGTGGTTCCCTCTCCCTTGACGCTTTCCACCGTAATGGTTCCGCCCATCTTTTCTATCAGGTTCTTTGCAATCGACATGCCAAGTCCTGTTCCTGCATATTTGGTTCTAGCAGATGAGTTTTCCTGTGTAAAAGGCTCGAATATATGCTTAAGGAATTCCGCATCCATCCCTATTCCGGTATCCCGGCACTGAAATTCGAAATTCACCGTATCCTGATTCTCGCCGAAGGTCCTGCAGTTAATATAGATCTTGCCATGATCCTTGTTGTACTTGATGGCATTGCCTATGATATTCATCAAGATGCGCTTATAATGAAGCGGACTTCCCATGACTCTGTTACACTTGGCGCTGCAATCCTCCTGAACAATCTCGATATCCCTATCTTCCGCCTGCTTACCTACCGCGTAATAAACCTCTCGGCTTGTGCTGATTAAGTCAAAAGGAACATGTTCTATCTGGATCTCTCCGGACTCAAGCTTGCTCATATCTAAGACTTCGTTAATCAGATCTAGAAGGATCCCTGATGCATCCCTTATTTTTCTTCTGCAATCTGCTTGCCTTTCAAGGTCATCCGGTGCTTTATCCGCAATATCTAGCATGCCCATAATGCCATTAATAGGCGTGCGGATATCATGAGACATCCTAAGGAGAAATTCTGTCTTGGCAGCATTGGCTTCTTCCGCTGATTTTTTCGCTTTTTCTAAGCTCTGTTCTACTAGAACTTCTTCATGGATATCACGAAACAAACCGTAGTAGTGCTTTGGCCTTCCATTTTCATATCTAGTCAGGCTTCCGTCCGCAGCAAACCAACGATAAGTACCATTTTTCATCAATAGACGGTACTTCACGCTGTATTTTGTTTTGCCGGTATAATCGTTGACAGCAGCCCAATAAGCAGCAAGAACATCTTCCTTATCCGATGGATGTAACAGATCGGACCATGAGGAAAGTTCATCCGGAAAATCATCCTTTCCCTGATAGCCTAGCATCTTTCTGAACAGATCGCTCCAAATACAGGAAGTCATATTGCCATTCTTATCAAATGCCATTTCCCAGCGCGCTGCATCAAGGGAAAAATAAATCGAATCGAATGCCTCTTCCATTTCTTTATCTTTTAATTCCATTGTTTCATCATCCATATCCTTTATTACTTCTTTGCAAATATCTCATCTAGCACTTTGGCAATCCCATCCATGCTAATTGGCTTGATAATATGTCCGTTCATGCCTGCCTCAAAGGCCTTCTTCCTGTCCTCATCAAAAGCATTGGCCGTCATGGCAACGATTGGAATATTGGCCTTCGTGTTATCTGGCAAGGTTCGAATCTCTCTGGTGGCAGTATAGCCATCCATCTTCGGCATCTGGATATCCATGAGAATCAAATCGTATTTGTCTGCCGGAGCACCATTGATGGTGGATACCGCCACATCACCGTCATTTACACTGTCAATGGTCATACCAGTCTCTTCTAGCATCGCTGTGGCAATCTCCCGATTCAGTTCATTGTCCTCCACTAGAAGAACGTGTTTATCGCTGTAATCGTAGGTCTTTTTCTTTTCTTTCTCCTTTTCTATGCCTTCCTTAATGACCGGCTGTGTCAGGACAGATCGAAGCTCTGACAGAAAGATTGGCTTGGATACAAAGGCTGTCACCCCTGCCTGTCTCGCCTCATATTCAAAGTCCGCCCAGTCATAGGCAGTAAGCACAATGATTGGAACGTCCTCACTAATGACCTTGCGAATCCGGCGAACTGTCTCGATTCCATTCATATCCGGCATGAGATAGTCAATGATATAAACCTTATATTC
Organism: Lachnospiraceae bacterium; assembly: GCA_963647625.1. Taxonomy (GTDB): domain Bacteria; phylum Bacillota; class Clostridia; order Lachnospirales; family Lachnospiraceae; genus Eubacterium_C. The sequence goes on along the minus strand of CAVJBW010000079.1, from coordinate 803 downwards.
ATCCCCCATCTCCGCCGCATCCTGGGCACGCAAGATTGCCTCCTTACCAGAGGCTGTCCAGTCCGGACGCATCTCGATATCTCTAAGCATCTTGCTGACACTTCTGCAGGTATTGATATCATCATCTACAATCAGTGCCCTTGCTCCGAGAAGTGCCGGAATCGGTTCATTCTTCACCGGTTCATTCGCAAGACGAAGGTTCAAAGTCACTGTAAATAAGGAACCCTTTCCTTCTTCGCTCTCTACCTGGATCTCACCACCCATCATATCCACGATATTTTTGGTGATCGCCATACCAAGGCCGGTTCCCTGAATGCCGCTGACCGTTGCACTGTATTCTCTGGTAAAGGTCTCGAAAATATGTCCTAGGAACTCTCTAGACATACCGATACCATTATCCTTTACGGAAAACTCATAGGTTGTATAATGCTTCAGATTGCAAGGCTTCTCCACAAGGCGAATCATGATATCGCCACCTGGCTGGGTGAACTTGATAGCATTGCTTACGATATTTAAAAGCACCTGGTTTAAGCGCAGCTTGTCGGTAAATACATCCTCATGCACAACGTCCTGAGTATCGATGAAGAGATTCAGGTTCTTGGAGTTTATCAGGCTCTGAATCATGACTCTAAGGTCGTGCAAAAGATCTGGGATATGCAGAGCCTTCTCCTCTAGTTTCACCGTACCGCTCTCAATGCGGCTCATGTCTAGAATGTCATTGATCAGGCTCAAAAGGTGGGTGCTGGATGTACTGATCTTCCCCAGATAATCCTGCACCTGACTCTTGTCATCAATATGGGTCT
>CAVJBW010000078.1:0-7172 GCA_963647625.1 Lachnospiraceae bacterium | reverse complement strand
GCTTTAAAATATCGTGCCAAATGCACAAAATAAGTGTAAATAAATCAATATATATGTTATAATTTACTAGTGAAAAATAAGGATAGATGGATTTATAACAGCAAAACATCATATGTACAAAGAATAATAGCAACAGGGGGTGACTTATATGTACAAAAAAGAAATGATTGCGATGCTGCTGGCCGGAGGCCAAGGAAGTCGTCTAGGGGTATTAACGGAGCAAGTTGCAAAGCCAGCTGTTTCCTTTGGAGGAATTTATCGTATTATTGATTTTCCTCTCAGTAACTGTATCAATTCGGGAATTAACACCGTGGGTGTCTTGACTCAGTATCAGCCTTTGCGACTGAATTCGCATATTGGAATCGGAATTCCGTGGGACTTGGACCGCAATGATGGAGGCGTTGCCGTGCTTCCACCATATGAAAGCACGGATGGCTCTGATTGGTATAGTGGAACGGCCAATGCAATTTACCAAAATATTAGTTATTTGGATAGTTATAATCCAGAGTATGTCTTGATCTTGTCAGGAGATCATATCTACAAGATGGATTATGAAGTGATGCTTGAATTCCACAAGAAGAATAAGGCATCTTTGACTATTGCAACCATGCCAGTGCCGATGGAAGAAGCAAGCCGCTTTGGTATTGTAGTAACGGATGACGATCACAAGGTGATTAAATTTGAAGAAAAGCCAGAGCATCCAAGTTCAAACTTAGCTTCCATGGGAATCTATATTTTTGATTATAAGCTGTTAAGAGAAGTGTTGATCAAACTGGCAGATGTGGAGAATTGTGACTTTGGAAAGCATGTGATTCCATATTGCTTTGAAAATAATGAACCACTGTATGCTTACGAATTCAATGGCTATTGGAAGGATGTAGGAACGCTATCTTCCTATTGGGAAGCCAATATGGAATTGATTGACTTGGTTCCAGACTTTAATCTTTATGAAGAATATTGGAGGATCTATACCAAGCAGGATATTATATCTCCACAGTATATTGGACCAAATGCCAGCGTGGAAAAGAGTATCATTGGGGAAGGCAGTCGAATCTTTGGTCATGTAAAGGGATGCGTCATAGGGGAAGGCGTTGTGATTGAAGAAGGGGCCTACGTAGAGAACTCTATTATCATGAGGCAGAGTAGGATTAAAGCAGGTGCAAGAATCTACAAGGGTATCATTGCAGAATATTGTGAGATTGGTGAAAATGCTGTTCTAGGAGAAGGCGAGGAAGTACCGAATAAGTTAAAGCCTGCAATTTATACAGACGGTCTAGTAACCGTAGGAGAGCGTTCTGTTATTCCGAAAAAGGTTATCATTGGCAAAAATACAGCGATTGCTGGAGTTACATCACTAGAAGATTATGCAGATGGACACCTAGCTAGCGGAGAATCTATCATAAAGGCAGGTGAAAATTCATGAAAGCAGTAGGAATTATTTTGGCTGGAGGCAATAGCTATCGAATGGAAAAGCTTTCTGAAAGAAGAGCCATTGCGGCTATGCCAATTGGGGGAAGTTATCGTTGTATTGACTTTGCTTTAAGTAATTTGACCAATTCAAATATTAATAAGGTGGCAGTTCTTGCTCAGTACAATGCTAGATCCTTGAATGAACATTTGAGTTCTTCAAAATGGTGGAATTTTGGACGTAAGCAAGGGGGGCTATACGTATTCAATCCTACCATTACGATGGACAATAGTTACTGGTATCGGGGAACGGCAGATGCGATCTATCAGAATCTGGACTTTTTAAAGCGCTGTCATGAACCATATGTCATTATCTGTGGTGGAGATTGCGTCTACCAGATTGATTTTTCTAAGGTGATCGACTATCACATTGAGAAAAATGCAGACATCACCGTTGTGGTAAAGGATATGCCAATGAGCGAAGATGTCAGTCGCTATGGTATTGTACGTATGGATGAGAAGTCACAGATCTACGACTTTGAAGAAAAGCCGATGGTAACCCAGGGTCATACCGTATCTACTGGAATCTATCTTATGAGACGTAGGATGTTGATCTCCATGCTAGAGCAGCTTGCTTTAGAGCAGCGTCATGACCTGGTTAATGATATTCTCATTCGTTATAAGAACATGAAGAAAATCTACGGCTATAAGCTAGAGGGATATTGGTCAAATATCGCTTCGGTGGATTCCTATTACAAGACCAATATGGATTTTCTAAAACCACAGATTCAAGAAGAATTCTTCTCAGGGGCCAGACCTGGAATCTATACCAAGGTAGATGATTATCCACCAGCAAAATATAATGCAGGAAGTCAAGTGAGAAATTCCTTGATTTCAAGTGGCTGTATTGTCAATGGTCAGGTAGAGAATTCCGTATTATTTAAGAAGGTATTTGTGGGATCGAATTGTGTAATTAAGAATTCCGTAATCTTGAATGATGTCTATATTGGAGATAATACACATATAGAAAATTGCATCGTAGAAAGTCGAGGAACCTTAAAAGCAAATTCTTATTATTGCGGAGAAGACAAAGTACTAGTAGTTAGTGAAAAGAATGAGCGTTACATGATTTAGCAGGCAAGAAAGGGGGACTGAAATTATGCAGATAACAGATGTAAGATTGAGACTGATTGAGAAGGAAGGCAAGATGAAGGCCGTTGCATCTATTACCATTGATGATGTCTTTGTAGTACATGACATCAAGGTAATCGAGGGGGAGAAAGGCTTATTTATTGCCATGCCATCCCGCAAGGCATCGGATAGCGAATATCGGGATATTGCACATCCTTTGAACTCCCAGGTGAGAGAGTACATTTCTGATAAGATTATGGAAAGTTACGAAAAGGCTTTGCAAGAAAATGAATAGGTAAAACTTCAGGGCTGTTGCTTTTTGTAGCAGCCCACTTTTTATGTCAGAGGGTGATTGCTCTTTGCGAGGAATAAAATTTTGTAGTATTCTATACAAATCAGTCAACTTGACGGTGTAAAGGAAAAAGAATATGATATTTAAGAAATTAAGATCAAGAAAGAAGCAGGATAAAATCATGTATATTATTGCAGGACTTGGAAATCCTACAAGTAAATATGAGGGAACCAGACACAACATAGGATTTGATGCTCTCGATGCGCTCGCAGACAGCATGGGGATTTCCTTTCATGAGAAAAAGCATCATGCCATGTGTGGTAAGGGAGTGCTTGCAGGAAAGAAAGTCCTTTTGATGAAGCCTTTGACTTATATGAACAATAGCGGAGAGGCCATCCAAGATGCCATGAACTTTTATAAATTAGATCCGGCAAGAGACTTACTTGTGATTTATGATGATATTTCATTAGATCCTGGCAATCTTCGCATTCGAAAAAAAGGCAGCGCCGGAGGCCACAATGGAATCAAGGACATTATTGCCATGGTGGGCTCGGATCAATTTGCAAGAATCAAAATTGGGGTAGGCGAAAAGCCGAAGAATTGGGATCTGGCAGATTATGTTTTGGGCCGATTTGATAAGAAGGATCGTCAGTTAGTGGAAGAGGCGATTCAAGATACGATAGGAGCTGCGCAGCTTATTGTTGGTGAGGAAATTGACGAAGCTATGAATCGCTACAATGGAAAGAAAAAATAAAGGAAAGACATGAAAGTTTTTACAGAACCATTAGAAGAGCTTGTAGAGCTTGAACAGCTAAAAGCAGAATTAAAAAAGGCAAGTGGGATTTTTCAGGTATCAGGTTGTGCTGATGCGGGGAAATCCCACTTAATTTATAACTTACTAGGGGAATATCAGACCAAGCTCATCTTGACCTATAGTGAGCAAAGAGCCTTGCAACTAGTAGAAGAATATAGTCTGTTTGAAGATAATGTTCAATATTATCCAGCTAGGGATATCTTGTTTTACCAGTCGGATTTAAAGGGCGGCCTGTTAAAGGACCAAAGGATGAGTGGTCTGCGCACTTTGGTAAGCGGGGAAAGGGTCACCTTGGTTAGCACTTTTGATGCCTTGTTTGATCGCATGGTATCCCCAAAGGACTTTCGCAAGGGAAGCATTTGCCTTGAAATAGACCAGGAAATTACGATTGAGGACTTGAGCAAAACCCTTACAGATATGGGATTTGAACGAACCTCTCAGGTGGAAAGCCAAGGTCAGTTCTCTGTGCGTGGTGGAATCGTTGATGTATATTCTATGACAGAAGAGCTCCCTTTTCGATTGGAATTTTGGGGAGATCAGATAGATACTATTCGATATTTTGATTTGGATAGCCAAAAATCTGTCACTTATGACCTGAAGGCAGCATCCATCTTTCCGGCAACAGGCCTATATCTTAGCCCTGAGGAAAAGGAAAAGGGAATAGATCAGATCAAAAAAGAGATGGAAAGCAGGATCGGCGACTTAAGAAGTCAGATGAAGACCCAGGAAGCATTCTGCCTTAAGTCTATTTGGGAAGAAGTCTTAGATGAGTTAGAAGGCTTAGGAGAAGGAACCTATGTGGAAAGTTTTTTGACTTATTTTAAAGAGGAAGTCGCTACGCTTATTGATTATTTTGATCCGAATCAGACCGCAATCTGCCTAGATGATCCGGCTCGGCTTATGGACCTAGCAGCCCTCACCCAGGAAGAATATAAAGAATCCATGCAAAGGCGAATCGAAACCGGCAATCTACTAGAGGGCCAGCTTGCCATGCGCTGTGATTTTAAGGAGATTAAAAACAAGCTGGATGCTTATAGAATATTAGAGCTGAGCATGCTTGAGACCAAGGTCAAACCTCTCATGCCAAAGGAAAATATTCATATTAATATGCAGTCTTTAAGCCCATACAACAATAGCTTTGATTTGCTTTTGAAGGACTTGAAGTCCTATAAGACAAAAAAGTACAAGGTGCTGATCTTGTCTGGCTCAAAGACCAGGGCCAAGAATCTTGCCAAGGACCTGTTAGAGGAAGGCTTAAATGCCTTTTATTCCCAGGATTTGAACCGAACCTTGCAAGAGAGAGAAGTGATGGTCTCCTATGGGAAGCTGCGTAAGGGATTTGAATATCCCGATGTGAGACTGGCAATTATTTCGGAAAGTGATATCTTCGGCGTCAGCAAGAAAAAACCTCGTCGCAAGGTTCATTATGATGGAGATCACATTACGGATTTTGCTCAACTTAAAGTAGGAGACTATGTGGTTCATGAAAGATATGGACTAGGAATCTATAGAGGAATTGAAAAGGTTCAAAGCAAGAATGTTCTCAAAGATTATCTCTTGATTGAGTATGCAAAGGGAGAAAAGCTTTATATTCAGGTAGGCCAATTAGATGCCCTGCAAAAATATGCAGGAAAAGATGCAAACAAGGTAAAGCTTTCACGCCTAGGCGGCGCAGATTGGATTCGAACCAAAGAAAAAGTAAAAGCAGCAGTACAAGATATTGCTCAGGAATTGGTGGATCTGTATGCCCTTCGCCAAAAGATGGAAGGATATGCCTTTGGCCCAGATACCATATGGCAGACAGAATTTGAAGAGCGTTTTCCATTTGAAGAAACCCAGGATCAGATTGCAGCCATCGAAGAGACCAAACGGGATATGGAAAGTTCCAAGATCATGGATCGCCTGATCTGTGGAGATGTGGGCTATGGAAAGACGGAAATCGCCATTCGAGCTGCTTTTAAGGCGGTGCAAGAACATAAACAGGTGGTTTTATTAGCTCCTACTACAATCCTAGCCCAGCAGCACTATAATACTTTTCAGCAAAGAATGGGTGACCTAGGTGTGGGAATTGAGCTGCTGTGCCGCTTTCGAACAGCCAAGCAAATCAAAGAATCTTTGGAAAGATTGAAAAAAGGAACTAGTGATATTGTCATTGGGACCCATCGGGTATTGTCCAAGGATGTGGAATTCTATGATCTAGGACTCTTGGTCATTGACGAAGAACAAAGATTTGGAGTAAAGCATAAAGAAAAAATCAAGCAGATGCGGAAAAATGTAGACGTATTGACCCTTACCGCAACGCCGATTCCAAGAACCTTGCATATGAGCTTGATTGGAATTCGGGATATGAGCGTGCTAGAACAGCCACCGGTGGATCGAGTACCAATTCAGACCTATGTGATGGAATATAATCAGGAAATGATCCGGGAGGCAATTCAAAGAGAACTCCTTAGGGGTGGTCAGGTATATTATGTCTTTAACCGGGTGACTCAGATTCGAGATGTTGCAGCGCAAATCCAAAGCATGGTGCCAGATGCAGTGGTCTCCTTTGCCCATGGACAAATGAAAGAGCGAGAGCTTGAAGATATCATGTATGACTTTATGAATGGGCAGATTGATGTGTTGGTTTCTACCACCATTATAGAAACGGGACTAGATATTTCCAATGTGAATACGATCATTATCCAGGATGCCGACCGGTTCGGCTTGTCCCAGCTCTACCAGCTTCGAGGAAGGGTAGGAAGAAGCAATCGAACGGCCTATGCATTTTTCGTTTACAAAAAAGATCGTGTGCTTAAGGAAGTTGCCATGAAAAGGCTAGAAGCTATTAAAGAATATACCCAGCTAGGAAGTGGCTTTAAGATTGCTATGAAGGATCTAGAAATCAGGGGAGCCGGGAATCTTCTTGGGGCTAGCCAGCATGGTCATATGGAGGCCGTTGGTTATGATCTATATTGCAAAATGCTCAATGAAGCAGTGGCAAGACTGAAAGGAATAGAAATTCCAGAAGAGTTTGAGACCAAGATCGATATTCGTGTGGACGCCCATTTGCCAGAAAGCTTTATCTTAAATGAGAAGCAAAAGCTAGAAATCTACAAGGATATTGCCATGCTAGAAAATGAAGAGCAGGCATCGGATCTGAAGGATGAACTTATAGACCGTTTTGGACAAATCCCTAGCCCTGTGGAAAATCTCATTGAGATTGCATTAGTAAAAGCCAAAGCTCATGCCTGCTATCTCAGCGAAATTCGCCAAAAGGAAGAAAAAATCGAATTTATCTTTTATGAAAATGCCAAAGTCAATCCTCTAGGAATGCCACAAATACTAGAGAAATATCAAGGGGCTTTGCAATATAAAAGTGACAGGAAAACACCGTATTTATTATTTGATAAAAACTATTCTTCTAGGCAAAAAGGTCAAAAGGAGCTAGACATTGTAAAGGGAGTGCTTGGTGAGTGTTATGAGAAGCTGATTGAGAAGCAGCCGCAAGAGAAAAGTGCAGAAGAAAAGATTGCATCTCATTAGTAT
>CAVJBW010000077.1:0-7256 GCA_963647625.1 Lachnospiraceae bacterium | reverse complement strand
TCGCCAGGTTCTTATGCAGCTGATCAACGGATTCTATTCTCCAGACGATCCAGAAATGTTTAGAGATTTGTACAATTCACTGCTCAATACCCAATGTAGTCAATATGCAGATACTTACTTTACCCTAAAAGACTTTAGATCCTATGCAAAGGCTCAAGAGGAAGTAGAGGCTGCTTACAGAGATGAAAAGGGATGGGCAACTAGTGCAATCTTAAATGTGGCTCATGTGGGCAAATTCTCTTCAGACAGAACCATTGAAGAGTATGCAAAGGAAATCTGGAACTTAAAGAAAATTAAAGTAAAAAGTCCAAAGTACGATAAGTAATTCTCATGGACTTATCCTTTATGGATTTGGGAGATAACTCCCAAATCCACAAGGAAATTGACAAGAATTGTAACAAAAGCAATGGAATGAAAGATTTTTTTGTGCAATATGACGGTAAAAATTGCTTTTGAAATATGTTAGAATACTTGCTAATGGCTGCGTGTAAATCACGCGTATAAAATATGTATAAGAAATGAAAAGAAGTTGGTATTAAGGAGGAGTTTACCATGGCACTTAAGCATGCTGTAGGAAGAAAAGCATTTGAAACTGCATTTAATGCAGTCTACAAGTATATTAATAAAGACAGAGAAAAGAACATGCTCAAGTTATTAAACTTGGCACACAAGGCAACTGGAGATACTTTCCCTGAATTTTTCTGGGACAATGCGATCAATATGTTGTCTGATCCAGAGCAAAAGTGGACCAAAGTTATCTATGGTGCATTTGAGAACTTAAATCCAAATGTAGTTAAGATGCATGTATTGAATCTTGCATATGAAGCTGGTCTTACAGGATTTAAGGAAGTAAAGGCAAATCGTGAGAAGTATGGTTGTAATGTGCCATGGATTATCTTGATGGATCCAACAAGTGCATGTAACCTAAAATGTACTGGTTGCTGGGCAGCTGAGTACGGATATAAGATGCAGAGAACTTACGAACAGCTTGATGATGTTATTTGCCAGGCAAAAGAACTTGGTATTCATTTCTTCATCATGACTGGTGGAGAACCACTTGTTCGTAAGGCTGATATTGTAAAATTAGCAGAAAAGCATAATGATTGTGCTTTCCATATCTTTACCAATGGTACTTTGATTGATGAAGAATTATGTAAAGAAACTGTACGTTTAGGTAATATCTCTTATGCATTATCTGTAGAGGGATATGAGGAAACCAATGATGACCGTCGTGGAGAAGGTGTCTTCCAGAAGGTTATGAATGCAATGGAACTGATGAAGTCTTATGGACTTGTATATGGTGTATCTATTTGCTACACCAGCAAGAACTACAAGGTAGTTACTTCTGATGAGTTCATTGATATGTTGATTGATAAGGGATGTATCATGGCTTGGTTCTTCCATTATATGCCAGTTGGTAATGATGCATCAGTAGACTTGTTATTAAGCCCTGAACAGAGAGAATATATGATTCATCGTGTTCGTGAAATCCGTGCTATGGAAGGTGGAAAGCCACTATTTTGTATGGACTTCCAGAATGATGCTGAATGGGTAGGCGGATGTATTGCAGGTGGTAAGAACTACTTACATATCAATGCCAATGGCGATGTAGAGCCTTGCGTATTTATCCACTATTCTAATGCAAATATCAATGACATGAGCCTTCTTGATTGCCTTAGATCACCATTATTTATGGCATATCATGATACTATGCCATTTAATGACAATCCATTCCGTCCATGCCCAATGCTTGAGAATCCAGAATATATCAAGAAGATGGTAGACGAAAGTGGAGCTCATTCTACTGATATGACATCTCCAGAGCCAGTAGATGACTTGATTGCTAAGACCAAGCCATATGCTGCAGAATGGAAAGATACAGCAGATCGTCTTTGGGAGGAGCGCCAGGCTGAAAAGGCAGAAGCAATTGCTGCTAGAGAAGCAAAGTATGGCCCTTCTAAAAACTAATAGATTGTAATAGGTTAGCCTTCCTAGAAGGCAATAAAAAGCACCAGGTTCCTTCGGGAATCTGGTGCTTCTTTTTTGCTGTATAGAATAAAAGACAATGATTATTTATAAATGACCTTTTTAAACCATTTGCAGCATAGTATAGCTAGAAGCAATACCGCGATGCAGATGACTAGATTAATAAGCAGGGAGCTTCCTTTGAAATAAGGAAGATAAGTGCAGACAAACAGACCAATCACATTAAACATGATATGTAAGTGTATGGAAGCACGAATGGTTCCGGCTACCTTCCTGATATATCCAAAGAAGAGGCCAATGACAAAGGCATAGATTCCTTGAATCAGATTCATATGGATCAGTCCAAATAAGGCTGCCTGAAAGAGATTGGCTAACCAAAATGGAAATGCTTTTCTAGCAAAATTCATGGTAATGCCGCGAAAGATTAGCTCTTCACAGATCGGACCACTTACGGCTGCATAGATAATCATAACAAGTGAGGTATTTCCGGTAAGACCAGATGTTTGAATCAGATTCTCATAAAAGGTCATGGCATTTGGAAAGACGGAGGAAGTAAGGGTTGTAATATAATTGGAAGAATAATACAGGACAACGCACAAGATCGCTAGAATGAAGTTGGACTTTATGGGAAAGTGGGTAGGATCTTTTGCGTAGTTTTTTTTCCCTTGCTTATGATACCAAATACCGAAGAGAATAAGGGCAATCAAGGAAAATAATAAAGAAACAAATCCTGTAAAACTTGTATTTGAGAGATCTTCCATAATGGTTTCTGGCAAAAATTCAAGAATCCTAGATTGGCCTTGAAAGAGCCTGCGAAGAACGAGTACTTCCATGACCGGAATGGTAACTAGAAACTGCAAGCCGATATAGATTAAAAAAGGTAGAAAGCTTAAGAAAAAATATTTTGCTTTTTTCATAGGGACAACTCCTTTGGTTTTAAAAATAGTCTACTTGTGGTAAAATTTTGTTACTGCCTTTCATGTTAACACATAAAAGGTAAGAAAAGTGTGAAAAATTAACGAGGCGAGAAAAATGGCATTTACACATTTGCATACACATACGGAATACTCTTTGCTTGATGGTTCCAATAAAATCAAAGAATATGTCGCTAAGGTCAAGGATCTTGGCATGGATAGTGCTGCAATCACAGACCATGGTGTTATGTTTGGTGTGATTGATTTTTATAAAGAAGCCCGCAAGGCTGGCATCAATCCGATTCTGGGATGTGAAGTCTATGTGGCGCCTGGTTCTAGATTTGACAGAGAGGCCAATAGCTCTGATGAGAGATATTACCACTTGGTCTTATTGGCTGAGAATAATACAGGTTATGCCAACTTAATGAAGATTGTCTCGAAGGGATATGTAGAAGGCTTTTACTATCGACCTAGAGTTGATTTTGAAGTTTTAGAGACTTACCATGAAGGAATTATAGCCTTGTCGGCCTGCTTAGCAGGAGAAGTCCCAAGACTGATTCTAAAAGACCAATATGAACTTGCCAAAGAAACCGCCCTAAAATATCAAGCTTGTTTTGGAAAAGGGAACTATTTTTTGGAATTGCAAGATCATGGGATTGCAGAGCAAAGACAGGTCAATACCCAGCTTTTGCGTCTGCATCAAGAGACAGGAATTGACCTAGTAGCAACCAATGATATTCATTATACCAATGCAGAAGATGCCAAGGCTCACGACGTGCTTTTGTGCATACAGACAGGCAAGCTATTAAGTGATGAAAATCGCATGCGCTATGAAGGCGGACAATATTATGTAAAATCAGAAGAAGAGATGCTACGCCTGTTCCCTTATGCCAAGGAAGCCATTGAAAACACCCACAAGATTGCCCAGCGCTGTCATGTGGAAATCGAATTTGGCAATACCAAATTGCCCAAATTCGAAGTGCCACAAGGCTATGATTCCTGGACCTATTTAAATAAGCTTTGTTTTGATGGATTAAAAACCAGATATCCAGACAATTATGCCCAGCTTGAAGAGCGACTGAGCTATGAGCTTGGGGTAATCAAAAAAATGGGTTATGTGGACTATTTTTTGATTGTTTGGGACTTTATTCATTTTGCCAGAGAGCATGAGATCATGGTAGGGCCGGGGCGAGGTAGCGCCGCAGGCTCTTTGGTTTCCTATACCACAGGAATTACCAATATTGATCCCATTCGCTACCAGCTTCTTTTTGAAAGATTTTTAAATCCAGAGCGTGTATCCATGCCGGATATTGATATTGACTTTTGCTACGAAAGAAGAGGAGAAGTCATAGATTACGTTATTGAAAAATATGGCAAGGACCAGGTAACCCAGATTGTTACCTTTGGAACCATGTTAGCCAAAGGGGTGATACGAGATGTAGGAAGAGTCATGGATCTGCCTTATAATTTCTGTGATAGCATCTCCAAGTCCATTCCCAACGAGCTAGGAATTACAATCCAAGAAGCCTTAAAGAAGAATCCCCAGCTAAAGGCTCAGTATGATACGGACCCAGTGGTCAAGAATCTATTAGATATGTCCATGAGACTAGAAGGGCTTCCAAGACATACTTCCATGCATGCAGCAGGAGTGGTTATCTCTCAAAAGGCCATGGATGAATTTGTACCTCTATCGAGGGCTTCCGATGGAACGATTGTAACCCAATTTACCATGACTACCATTGAAGAGCTAGGCCTTTTGAAGATGGATTTTCTAGGCCTTAGGACCCTGACTGTTATTCAAAATGCAGTCAAATTAGTAGAAAGATCCACGGGAGAGCGGATTGATATTGACCATATCAACTTTGATGATGACAAGGTCTATGCCTCCTTGTCCACCGGGAAGACAGAAGGCATCTTTCAGCTAGAAAGTGCTGGAATGAGAAACTTCATGAAGGAGTTGCAGCCAAAGAACCTAGAAGATGTAATTGCCGGTATTTCCCTTTATCGTCCAGGTCCTATGGATTTCATTCCTGCTTATATCAAAGGAAAGAACCATCCAGAAGAGATTGTCTATGACTGCCCACAACTAGAGCCGATTCTGCAGCCGACCTATGGATGCATTGTTTATCAAGAACAGGTTATGCAGATTGTTAGAGATCTTGCGGGATATACCCTAGGACGAAGTGATTTGGTAAGGCGTGCCATGTCCAAGAAAAAGGCTGATGTCATGGAAAAAGAAAGACAAAACTTTGTCTATGGAAATAAAGAAGAAGGGGTGCTAGGATGTATCGCCAATGGAATCGATGAAAAGATTGCCCACAAGATTTATGACGAGATGATTGATTTTGCCAAATATGCATTCAACAAGTCCCATGCAGCAGCCTATGCGGTAGTCGCTTACCAGACCGCTTATTTAAAATATTATTATCCAGTAGAATATATGGCAGCTTTAATGACATCCGTGATGGGAGATGTTAATAAGATCTCAGAATATACACAGACCTGTCGACAGATGAATATTCAGATTCTTCCACCTGATATTAATGAAGGAGGAGCCTCCTTTACCGTGTCAAATGGCTGTATCCGCTATGGCCATTAAGAGTGTAGGAAAGCCGGTGGTAGAAGCTGTTGAAGAAGAACGCAAGAAGGGATGCTATACTTCTTTGGAGGATTTTCTCTCTAGGCATACAGGCAAAACTTTGAACAAAAGGACCATTGAGAACTTTATTAAGGCAGGAGCCTTCGACAGTCTAGGGGGAAATCGCAGACAATATATGATGGCTTATGCCCCTATGATGGAGAGAATTGTAAAGGGGAAAAAAGATGAAGTAGAGGGCCAGCTTTCCTTTATTAGTGCTGATTTCCTTGGAGAGAGTGAAAAGCAGCTTTTCTCAGTCCAGCTTCCCGATGTAGAAGAGTATGACAAGGAAGTGCTATTAGCCTATGAAAAAGAAGTGCTAGGCATCTATCTTTCTGGTCATCCACTAGAAAAATATCAGGAAAAATGGCGCAAAAATATAACGGCCGTAACGACGGACTTTTTATTAGATGAGGAAACCAATCTAACCAAGGTAAAGGATCAGTCCACCGTGGTAGTGGGAGGTATGATTGAATCAAAGACCATCAAGTATACCAAACACAATCAGATTATGGCCTTCCTTACCCTTGAAGACTTGGTTGGAACCTTGGAAGTGATTGTATTTCCAAAGGCTTATGATAAGAATATTGCTCTTTTGAATGAAGAAGAAAAGGTCTTTATCAAGGGAAAAGTGCAGGTAGAAGATGAAAAAAATGGCAAATTGATTTGCGATCAGGTCATTGGTTTTGACCAGCTTCCTTCTCAGTTATGGCTTCAATTTGAATCCATGGAAGACTATAACAGCAAAATGCCACAGGTTTACACGATCCTAGAGAAGGAACCGGGGGCAGATGAGGTCATTATTTATCTCAAGAAGGAAAAAAGCATGAAAAAGCTGCCTCCATCCCAAAATATTCACCTAACAGAACAGCTACTACAGATGCTTTATGAAGAACTTAGTGAAAAAAATGTCAAAGTTGTGGAAAAGTCCATTGAAATTCACTAGAGATTGGAATAGAATAGTAGTGAGATTTTGGAGTGGAAATAAGAGTATTTCATAGGGAGGATCGCCTTATGGCAGTAAGAGAGATGAAAACAATTGGAGTCCTAACAAGCGGTGGAGATGCACCAGGAATGAATGCAGCGATTCGTGCTGTGGTACGTCAAGGAATTACCAAGGGACTTGAAGTAAAAGGAATACAAAGAGGATATGCAGGACTTTTGCAAGGAGAATTTGTTGATATGAAAGCAAGAGACGTATCAGATACCTTGCAAAGGGGTGGAACCATTCTTGGAACGGCTCGATGTCCTGAATTTATGACAGAAGAAGGCCAACAATTAGGAGCTAAGATGTGTAAAGAGCATGGAATCGACGGAATCATCGTCATTGGCGGGGATGGCTCCTTTCGAGGTGCTCAAAAGCTGGCAGCTTTGGGAATCAATACCATAGGGGTGCCAGGAACCATTGACCTTGATATTTCCTGTACGGATTATACCATTGGCTTTGATACAGCGGTGAATACAGCAATGGAAGCCATTGACAAGGTAAGGGATACTTCTAGTTCCCATGAACGCTGTAGTATCATCGAAGTCATGGGAAGGGGAGCCGGCTATATTGCCCTATGGTGTGGTCTCGCCAATGGAGCCGAAGATATTCTTCTGCCGGAGACTTATGATTATGATGAGCAAAAGCTCGTAGATAATATCACTCAGAATTTTAAGAGAGGCAAGAGACATCATATTATCATTAATGCGGAAGGAATCGGCCATTCCTCTAG
>CAVJBW010000076.1:0-7277 GCA_963647625.1 Lachnospiraceae bacterium | reverse complement strand
GAAGGTGGAATAACAGCAGCAAAGGGATTTATGGCAGCGGCGACTGGGGCCAAAATCAAATATGAAGGAAGAAATGACATGGCTATGGTGTATTCAAAGGTGCCATGTGAATGCGCAGGAACCTTCACACGCAACCTGGTAAAGGCAGCACCGGTCAAATGGGACCGTCAGGTAGTATCTTCCAAAATCAAACCTCAAGTAGTAGTTGTGAATTCGGGGATTGCCAATGCTTGTACCGGCGAAGAAGGCATGGAATATTGTAAGCAAACTGCTCAAAAGGCGGGAGAAGTCTTGCAGGTGGATGAAAAAGGCGTTTTGGTTGCTTCTACTGGAGTCATTGGAATGCAGCTGCCGATTCAGCGTATTTGTGAGGGCATTGATGCCTTAGCTAACAATTTAAAAGGTGACCGTCAGGCGGCTAATCAGGCAGCAAAAGCCATTATGACTACAGATACTCATGAAAAGGAAGTAGCGGTAACGATTGATTTGAATGGGACACAAGTAACCATTGGCGGCATGTGCAAAGGCTCTGGCATGATTCATCCGGATATGTGCACCATGCTAGGATTTGTAACTAGTGATGTGGCAATTACCAAAGAATTATTACAAGAGGCAGTATCTGAAATTGTAGATGATACTTTTAATATGATTTCTGTAGATGGAGATACATCAACCAATGATACTTACTTGGTTCTTGCTAACGGTATGGCAGAAAATCAGATGATTTCAGAAAAAAATCAGGATTATCAAAAGTTTTATGAGGCATTAAGATATGTTAGCGAAGAGCTGGCCAAAATGATGGCAGGAGATGGAGAAGGTGCTACGGCTTTATTTGAAGTACAGGTCATTCATGCAAAGACCAAGGAAGAAGCCAAGATTCTTAGCAAGTCAGTAATCACCTCTTCTCTTACCAAGGCGGCAATCTTTGGACATGATGCAAATTGGGGAAGAATACTATGCGCTATGGGATATTCCGGAGCTGTATTTGATCCAGAAAAAGTAGATCTTACCTTCCAAAGTAAGGCAGGAAGCCTGCTGATTATTAAAGATGGTGTGGCCGTTGATTATAGCGAAGAAGAGGCAAGTAAGATCTTGTCGCAGCCAAAGGTCACCGTAGTTGCAGATATAAAGCAAGGAGAGCAATCAGCGACAGCCTGGGGATGTGATTTGACCTATGACTATGTAAAAATAAATGCAGACTATCGATCTTAAGAGGGGAAAGGACTTAAAAAAATGCCAGAAGATTCAATGAAGCAGGTAATGGAGAAAGCAGAAGTATTAATTGAAGCATTACCTTATATTCAAAGATTTAATCGTAAAATTATTGTTGTAAAGTACGGCGGAAGTGCCATGATTGATGAAGAGCTTAAGATGCATGTGATTCAAGATGTGACTCTTTTGAAATTAGTCGGATTTAAACCAATTATCGTGCATGGCGGTGGAAAAGAAATCAGTCGCTGGGTAGAAAAGGTAGGAAAAGAAGCAGAATTTGTAAATGGTCTTCGTAAAACAGATGAAGAGACCATGGAAATTGCTGAAATGGTTCTTGGCCGGGTTAATAAATCTTTAGTACAGCAGGTACAGCAACTTGGAGTTAATGCCGTAGGAATCAGTGGAAAAGATGGTGGCCTTTTAAAAGTAAAAAAGAAATTATCAGATGGCCAGGATATTGGATATGTAGGAGAAATTACTGAGGTTAACCCAAAGATTCTTTATGATCTTCTCGAAAAGGACTTCCTTCCAATTATTTTTCCAGTGGGACTTGATGATGAATTTAATACCTACAATATTAATGCGGATGATGCAGCCTGTGCTATTGCAAGTGCTATGAAAGTAGAAAAATTAGCTTTCTTATCAGATGTAGAAGGAGTTTATTTAGATCCAAAGGACAAGTCTACCTTGATTTCCGAGTTGACTTGTCAACATGCAAAGCAACTGATTGAAAATGGCAATATTGGTGGAGGCATGATCCCTAAATTGAACAATTGCATTAGCGCCATTGATCATGGCGTTTCAAGAGTCCATATTTTAGATGGTCGTATTGCTCACTGTCTCTTACTTGAAATATTTACCAACAAAGGAATTGGTACCGCTATTTTAGATGATCATCAGGAAAAGTTTTATCAGCCTCAAGGAGAATAAAAATGAATCAAGAAAATTATATTAATAGCATTGAAGAAAATGTATTACATACCTACAATCGATTTCAGATGGTCATCGATCATGGTGATGGAGTCTATCTGTATGATACGGATCAAAATAAGTATTTAGACTTTGCTGCAGGAATTGCTGTTATGGGTCTTGGATACAACAACAAACAGTACAATGATGCACTAAAAGGTCAGATTGACAAGATCTTGCATATTTCTAATTTATATTATTCGGTTCCTCTTATGCAGGCAGCTGAAAAAATTACAAAAGTCGCAGGCATGGAAAGAGTATTTTTTACCAATTCAGGAACTGAGGCTATTGAAGGAGCCATCAAGGCTGCAAAAAAATATGCCTATACTAGAGATGGACATGCAGGACATGAAGTAATTGCTATGAAGCATTCCTTCCATGGACGAAGTCTAGGAGCTCTTTCTGTAACCGGTACAGAGAAGTATCAGATTCCATTTGCCCCACTCCTCCCAGGAGTGAAATTTGCAGATTATAATGATTTAGAATCTGTGAAAGCGCAGGTAAGCGACAAGACCTGTGCAATCATTATGGAAACCATTCAAGGAGAGGGTGGCATCTATCCGGCCAGTCAGGACTTTTTAGAGGGAGTAAGAGCCCTTTGTGATGAAAAGGATATCTTGCTGATTCTTGATGAAGTGCAATGCGGCATGGGACGTTCTGGAAAGATGTTTGCATGGCAAAACTATGGCGTAAAGCCAGATATTATGTGCCTGGCAAAAGCATTGGGATGTGGCGTTCCAGTGGGAGCATTTTTGTTAACAGAAAAGGTTGCCAAGCAGTCCTTGGCCCCAGGAGACCATGGAACAACTTATGGAGGAAATCCATTTGTTGGCGCAGCAGTTTCTACAGTTTTAGATATCATGGAAAAAGAAAGTGTGCCAGATCATGCTGCACAAGTAGGAGAATATCTTTATGAGAAGCTAGAACAACTCATGCTAGAAGAAGAAACCATCACTGCTCATCGAGGAATGGGACTTATTCAGGGGGTAGAGTGCAGCCTTCCAGTAGGCACAGTTTCAGCAAAAGCACTAGAACAAGGACTCGTGGTGATTACAGCAGGATCTAATGTTCTTCGTTTTGTACCACCTCTTGTCATTGAAAAAGAACATGTAGATGAGATGATTGAAAAACTGAAAAAGACTCTTGCGGTTTGCAAGGAAAATGCATAAAATTAAGATGGTATATAGGTCCTTTTAAGCTTTTATTAAAAAGAAAGAAGGACAGAGTTATGAAACGCATATTTGTTTTTTTGATTATATCCTTAGGCAGTTTGGGATTGTTGACAGGATGCAACAGTCAGAGTCAGGATTTGCTGATTTCAGAGAATTCGTCAGCATTAGAAGCTACCAATGATAAGCAATCATCTTCAAAAAGCCAGTGTGTCTACATCTGTGGACAGGTTACAAATCCAGGAGTTTATCAAGTGGAGGAAGGTGCAAGAATCTATGAAGTGGTAGACTTGGCCGGTGGTTTTAAGAAAAAGGCTGCCACAGATTCGGTGAATCTTGCAGAAGAAGTGACAGATGGTGAGATGATTGTGATTCCTAGCAAAGCATCCGAGGAAGAGGAGCAAGCTCATCAAGAAGAAGTCAGTGATGGCAAGGTCAATATCAATACAGCTGAGATGGAAGAGTTAATGACTCTAAGCGGTATAGGACAGGCCAAAGCCCAAGCGATCATTTCCTATCGTCAGGAGAATGGCTCATTTCATTCGGTGGAAGATTTGGTAAATGTTTCCGGCATTGCCCAGGGAACCTTGGATAAAATCAAAGAAAACATAAAAGTGAATTGAAGGGAGAGTATCATGGCAAGAAAAGTATTAGTCGTTGACGATGAAAAGTTAATTGTAAAAGGAATTCGTTTCAGCTTGTTACAAGATGGGCTTGAAGTGGATACTGCTTATGATGGGGAAGAAGCCCTTGAAAAAGTAAAAAATAATAACTACGACGTGATACTTCTTGATGTGATGCTTCCAAAAATGGATGGATTTGAAGTATGTCAGGCAATCCGTGAATTTTCCAATGTGCCAATTATTATGTTGACAGCAAAAGGAGATGACATGGACAAGATTTTAGGTCTTGATTATGGTGCAGATGACTATATTACCAAGCCCTTCAATATACTAGAGGTAAAGGCTAGAATCAAGGCAATCATTAGACGAAGTGGTATTTCAGCGAAGCCAGAGCAGGAATCAGATGTGATTGTAAATGGCTCCCTTCGTCTAGAAAGAGAAAGTCGCCGGGTCTATATTTCTGGAGAAGAGGTGCGATTGACGGCCAAGGAGTTTGACCTATTAGAACTACTAGTGACCAATCCGAATAAAGTATTTAGCAGAGAGAATTTGCTAGAAACCGTTTGGGGATATGAATATCCAGGTGATGTGCGAACCGTGGATGTTCATGTAAGACGTTTGCGGGAGAAGATTGAAACCAATCCTAGAGAGCCAAGATATGTTCATACCAAATGGGGAATGGGTTACTATTATAAAGGTTAGAGAATAAATCATGTCAAAAAGATTCAAGTCCATTCGAAGATTTTTACATAGTCTAAGATTTCGAATTATTATCATATTATTAATATTTTCCATAATCCCTGCTTTGCTAATAGAAGTGGGGATTATGAATTCTTATATTACCACCTCGGTTTCTAACCGGATGATTTCGATTTTGTCAGAGACCAAGCTTTTGGCCAACCAGGTGGCATCTTCTAATTATTTCAACGATATTTCCAACGAACTTATGACAACTCAGATTAATCAGATGTCAACCATTTATGGTGGGCGTATTTTGCTTATTGATAATAGCTTTCAGATTGTGAAGGATACGTATGATATCGATGAGGGAAAGACGATTATATCAGAGGAAGTTGCTAAAAGTCTGCAAGGAGACGAAATTGCCAATTACAACTCCAAACAAGATTTGATTAAGATTACGGTGCCAATTATGAGCACAGAATCCTCTAGCGTGCTAGGAGTCTTTAGTGTCAGCGTCTCTACGGAGGAATTCCAAAATACAGCAGACGAACTAGCTAGAAATATAGGAATTCTTCAAGTGATTATTGTATTACTTTTGGTGATTCTTTCTGTAATTGCATCGGGACATTTAGTTTCGCCCCTTCGCCGTGTACAAAAAAATATGGCTTTGATTCGTACCGGGGTGACGGGAGAAAAGATCAAAGAAGAAGGGTATATTGAAGCGAGAGAAATTGCTCGAACCGTGAATCATATGATGGAACAAGTGGATGTTCTAGAATCTTCGCGGCAAGAATTTGTTTCTAACGTGTCCCACGAGCTGAAGACACCGCTGACTTCTATGAAGGTTCTAGCAGATTCTCTATTAAGCCAGGAAGATGTGCCAAATGAGCTTTATAAAGAATTTATGGTAGATATCGCAGATGAGATTGAAAGAGAAAATCAGATCATCAATGATTTGTTATCCCTAGTTAAGCTAGATCGATCTGAGGGAAGCATGAACATTGCCCTGGTAAATATTAACGATTTGCTTGAACTGATTATGAAACGTCTGCGCCCTATTGCAGAAAAACAAAATGTGGAGCTGGTCTTAGAAAGTTTTCGTCCAGTTAGCGCCCAAGTAGATGAAGTAAAGCTTACGCTAGCAATATCCAATCTTGCCGAAAATGCTATTAAGTACAACCGTCCAGAGGGATTTGTTCACGTCTCTTTGAATGCAGACCATCAGTATTTTTATATAAAGGTGGAAGATTCTGGAATTGGAATTCCACAAGAAAGCATTGAATTTATTTTTGAAAGGTTTTACCGCGTCGACAAGTCTCATTCTAGAGAAATCGGAGGAACCGGACTAGGTCTTGCTATTACCAAAAATGCAATTTTGATGCATCACGGAGATATTAGAGTTCATAGTGTGGAAGATAAGGGAACGACCTTTATTGTGAGAATTCCATTAAGTTATGTATCCTGATTAGATTAGGATAAGGAGCTGTCATGTTAAAAAAAGTTTTTATTATGCTACTGTGTATCCTAGTTACAATCATGGGAATGAGTGGATGCGGTAACAAGAAAAGTCAAAGTGAGTATGAGATTTCTTATGTCAACATAGAAGGAACGAATATTTACAAGGTATCTTATGATACGGATACTACAGATACCGATGGACTTGTGGATGAATTCTTAGGATTGTTATCCCAAGATCCCGGCGAAATTGACTACAAAAATGCGATTCCTTCTGATGTTGATTTGAATTCCTACAGCAGAAGCGATGATGAATTAACCGTTGATTTTAGTAAGGAATATTTAGAGATGGATACGGCTACAGAGGTCCTGTGCCGAGCCGCCCTGGTGCAAACCTTAATACAAATTAAGGATATTTCTTATGTGGCTATTACGGTAGAAGATGTGCCATTAACAGACCATAATGGAAAAGTAATTGGATTTATGAATGCAGAGGATTTTACCTATGATCCTGGGGCACAAATCAACTTGTACAAACAGACTTCCGTGGACTTATATTATGCAGATCATCAAGGAAAAGGTCTGGTAAAAGAGACGGATACGGTCTATAAAAGTTCGGATACAGCAGTGGAAAGACTGATTGTAGAACAGCTTATGAAAGAACCCAAAACCAAAGGGTTACAATCAGCGATTCCTTCTGCAGCCAAGCTTTTAGGCGTTTCTGTTATGGATGGAATCTGTGTTGTGAATTTTGACTCGGGATTTTTAAAGCAGGATTATGATATCTCAGAAGGAGTTGTTATTTATTCTATTGTCAATTCATTGACAGAATTATCTACCGTTTCAAAAGTTCAGATTACGGTAGATGGTGAAAGTAAGGGAGTTTATCGCAAGAAATTCTCTTTATCGAATTTGTATGAAAGAAATTTAGACTATGTACACGAAGTAGGAAAAACCACAACAAATTAGGAGGTGGAAGACAATTCGAGTACCAACTAGATTTATTTTATTACTTGTTGGAGTATATATACTATCTATTATGGTAGTACTTTATTTTCGATGGGAAGTTTTGCTATTTGCAGGAGGCTTGGCCGGTATCCTTTTTTACTGGCTCGTAAAGCACAAAAAACTAGTAGGGAAAACAACGATCATCCTATTAGCAGCAAGC
>CAVJBW010000075.1:0-7281 GCA_963647625.1 Lachnospiraceae bacterium | reverse complement strand
AAGTGATACAAACCTTTGCAGGACAGATTCCTATTCTGGGGATATGCCTAGGCCATCAAAGTATCGGACAAGCCTTTGGAGCGACCATTTCTTATGCCAAGGAACTCTACCATGGCAAGCAATCCGAGATGATTCATGATGCAGATGGCATTTATCAAGGCATTGATGGAAATATCAAAGTGGCAAGATACCATTCCATAGCGATTTTAGAAGAGACACTTCCAGATTGCCTGCAAGTGACAGGAAGGACCCTAGATGGAGAGATTATGTCGATCAAACATAAAGAATATCCGGTGATTGGAATTCAGTTTCATCCAGAATCCATTTATACAGAACACGGAAAACGAATGATTGAAAATTTCTTGAATATGTAAGGAGAAGGTCATGATATTAGATGTAATTGTAGAAGATAAGAAAAAAAGACTCGTAGAAGATAAGGCAAGACTTCCCCTAGAGCAGGTTAAGGAAAAGGCCCTTAGCATGGTGGATGGCACGGACTTTGAAGGAGGCCGGTTTTTCAAAGCACTAGCAAAGGAAGAGCTTTCTATTATTGGTGAGTTTAAGAAAGCATCTCCATCCTTAGGGACGATTAAGCAAACCATGGAACTGACCAGTAGAATTGATGAATATAACGAATCGGTAGATTGCATTTCCTGCTTGACGGAACAAGATCATTTTCTTGGAAATATTGACTATTTCAAGCAGATTCGAAGCATTTCAACGCTGCCTATGATTCGCAAAGATTTTATGATTGAAGAATATCAATTCTATGAAGCCAAAATGATTGGGGCAGATGCAATCCTTTTAATTGCAGCAATTCTAGATGATGCACAGCTGAAAGATTTTTACGACCTAGCCCAAAGTCTTCACCTTGATGCCCTGGTGGAAGTTCATGATGAAAGAGAAATGGAAAGAGCCCTAAAGCTTGACCCTAGAATCATTGGGGTGAACAATCGAGACTTAAGAGATTTTACCATTCGCCTAGACAATACCAAAAGGCTTGCGCCTATGGTTCCAAAGGGAAAGGTTTTTGTAGCAGAAAGTGGCATCGTTGAAGATGAAGATGTTCGATTTTTAAAAGAATGTAATGTAAATGCCTTTTTGATTGGCAGAGCCTTTATGGAGTCCCCCAATCCAAAGGAGAAAGCAAAACATTGGAAAAAGCTTTATCGGGAGGCTTAATAGATGGCAGTAAAGGTAAAAATCTGCGGCCTGACGAGGAGAGAGGATATAGAAGCAGTCAATGAATATGGGACCGATGCAGCAGGATTTGTTCTAGGAGTAGAAAAGAGTAAACGAAATATAGAACTAGCAAAGGCAGCAAGGCTAATGCAAGGGCTTGATGAGTCCATTCGAAAAGTAGCTGTGACAATTTCTCCTAGCCTAGATTTTGTTAAGGAAATAGAACAGGCAGGCTTTGATATATTGCAGGTGCATGGACGATTGGAAAAGGAGATTTTAGATGAGACTAATCTTAAAATCTGGCGAGCAGTGAATATAAAGGATTCTTTAGAAGAATATGATAAAGCATGTAGGCTGCCTGCAATTGTAGAAGCAATTGTACTAGATGGGGCTGTAGCTGGAAGTGGGAAGACCTTCCAATGGGATCAAGTAGATATTGAAAACATCAGGCCTAACAATAAGATGCTAGTGCTAGCAGGTGGACTAAATGCTCAAAATGTAGCACAAGGAATAAAGAACTTTCATCCAGACTATGTAGATGTGAGCTCTGGTGTAGAAGGCAACAAGGGAAAAGAAAAAGACAAGATCAAAGAATTTATCATGGAGGTAAGACAAAATGGATAAGAGATACTATGGAGAATATGGTGGACAATATGTAGCTGAGACGTTAATGAATACTCTAAAGGAACTAGATGAGGCCTTTGAAGAGGCAATCCGTGACCCTGAGTTTGTCAAAGAGTATCATTATTATCTAAACCAATATGTGGGAAGAGAGACACCCCTTTATTTTGCAGAAAAATTAAGCCAAAAATATGGAACCAAGATTTACTTGAAACGAGAGGATTTGTGTCATACGGGAGCCCACAAAATCAACAATGTAATTGGACAGATACTTCTTGCTAAGAGAATGGGAAAGACCAAGGTTATTGCAGAAACAGGAGCCGGTCAACATGGGGTAGCAACTGCAACAGGAGCAGCACTTTTTGGAATGGAATGCACCGTATATATGGGTCAGGAAGATATAGAGCGTCAGGCACTGAATGTCTTCCGTATGAAGATGCTTGGGGCCAATGTAGTAAGTGTTCGCTCTGGAAGCAATACCCTAAAGGATGCCACGAATGAAGCCATTCGTACCTGGGCTCAGACAGCAGAAGATACCTTCTATATCATTGGTTCGGCAGTTGGACCTTATCCATATCCAAAGATGGTGAAGGAATTTCAAAGCGTGATTTCCAAAGAAGCCAAGCGCCAGCATTATGAAGTAGAAGGACGACTTCCAGATGTGGTAATGGCCTGCGTTGGAGGCGGCTCAAATTCCATCGGAATGTTTGCAGACTTCATTCAGGAAGAAGGAGTAGAGCTGATTGGCGTAGAGGCAGCAGGTCTCGGAATCGAAACCGGCAAGCATGCTAGTGCCATGGCCCTAGGCAAACCAGGAACCTTACACGGAATGAAGTCTTACCTTCTTCAAGACGAAGATGGCAATATTCAACTGGCTCATTCCATTTCCGCAGGCCTAGATTATCCAGGTGTAGGACCTGAACATGCTTATTTGAAGGATACCAAGAGAGCAACTTATGTATCAATTACCGACGAAGAAGCGATGGATGCTCTCGTAGAACTGTGCCAGGTAGAAGGAATTATTCCAGCAATTGAAAGCGCCCATGCCATGGCCTATGCTTTTAAAAAGGCAAAAGAAATGACCATGGATCAAAGCATGGTCCTATGCTTGTCAGGCCGTGGAGATAAAGATGTGCCAACAATCGTTGATTATATGGAAAAGAAGGGAAAGTAGGAGGTAGATAAGAATGAATCGTATCGACAAGAGATTAAATGAACTAAAAGAAAAGAAGCAAAAAGCCTTTATTACCTATATGACAGCAGGACTTCCTGATATGGAAAGATGCAAAGAACTGATTCGCACCCAGGAAAAAGCAGGAACAGATATTATTGAACTTGGCATTCCTTTTTCTGATCCTGTTGCTGATGGTCCAGTGATCCAGCAGGCTTCTTATGAATCTATTTTACTTGGCACCAACTTAAAGAAAGTCTTTGTGGCGGTAGAGCAGCTTCGCCAAGAAGGCGTAGAGATTCCTATTGTTTTCATGATGTATTACAATACCATCTTGCACTATGGTTTAAGAGAATTTGCAGAGCAATGTGCAAAGGTAGGAGTAGATGGCCTCATCATTCCAGACCTTCCATATGAAGAACAAGGTCCACTAAAAGAGTGCTTAGAAGGCAAAGAGGCACCATATATACTCCAATTAGTATCTCCAATTTCAGCAGACCGCATCCCAATGATTACCAAGGATGCCAAAGGATTTATCTACTGTGTTTCCTCTATGGGCGTTACTGGACAGGCAGCCAATTTCCACAAGCAGGTGCGCACCTATCTAGAAGAGGTAAAGTCAAGCGCGGATATACCGGTAATGATGGGATTTGGAATTCGAACAGCCAAGGATGTAGAAGGGGTAAAAGATACCATTGATGGAGCAATTGTAGGAAGCCACTTTATCAATCTGATGAAGCAATATGATTATGATATGAGCGTTGCTTCACAATATATTTCCCAGTTTAAATCAGAACTCAATGCTTAAAGGAAGGAGATTTTTATTATGGATATGAAAGAAGCAATTGCCATTATCTGTCAAGGGAAAGATCTAACTCGTAAGCAGGCAGAAGAAGTTATGCAGCTTCTACTTACCGGGCAGGCTAGTCAGGCTCAGATTGGCTCCTTCTTGACGGCCCTTCGAATGAAAGGAGAAACCATAGAGGAAATCACAGGTTTTGCCAATATTTTAAAGGACAAGGCAACGAAGATTTCTCCAAAGGTAGAAAAATATATTGATATTGTTGGAACGGGAGGAGATTGTACCTATAGCTTTAACATTTCCACCACTGCTTCCTTTGTGGTAGCGGGAGCAGGAGTTCCTGTGGCAAAGCATGGCAATCGATCTATTTCTAGCAAATCCGGAGCGGGAGATGTCCTAGAAGCTTTGGGAGTGAATATTTTATCCGAGCCTGAAAAAGTACAAAAAGAAGTGGAAGAAATCGGTTTGGGATTTATGTTTGCACCGAATTTTAACCAGTCTATGAAATATGTAGGACAGGCAAGAAAAGACCTAGGGATTCGTACGATTTTTAATATCCTAGGGCCTTTGGCCAATCCATCCGGGGCAAGGTATATGCTCATAGGAGTCTATAGCCCTTCCTTGACAGAAGTCATTGCAAATGTTATGAAAAATATGGGTGTGACCAATGCCATGGTTGTAAGTGGATGTGACAATATGGATGAAATTACCTTGACCGGAAAGACTAGAATTTCACAATTAAGAGATGGGCAAGTGAATACCTATGATATTGTACCAGAAGAATTTGGCTTCCAATCTGTGGATATGAGTGAGCTGCAAGGGGGCGATGGAAAAGAAAATGCCCAAATCACCAGGGGCATTCTAGAAGGTAGCATCCAGGGCCCAAAAAGAGATATTGTATTATTAAATGCAGGAGCAGCTCTTTATATGGCTAGAGAGGCCAAAGATATCAAGGAAGGGATTGCCCTAGCGAAAAAGTCTATTGACGAAAAGAAGGCGCTAGCTGTCCTAGAAGATTTAATCAAAGCGAATTAAAGAAGTGAGTGAATCATGAAGAAAATAAGAAAAACAAAGTGGGGTATCCTGCTGCTGAGCCTAGTGTTACTGACTGGTTGTGGCAGCAGCATGACCAGTGATTATGCAGACTCTCAAGCAATATCTGATTATCAAACAAGCATAGAGACGCATTCTACGAGTAGTCAAGAAGAGGCAGTATCTACAAAGGAGGAGTCTCAAGAAAAAGCGACAGAGCAAAAAAAGGATAAAAAGGATAAGAAGGACAAGAAGGAGAAGAAGTCAAGCAAGAAGCAAGCTTCTTTTGACTTGTCCAAGGTGCCTTCCTATAGCGGCGTCGCTTATGCTGTTGTAAATAATAATCAGCCCTATTTTACCAAAAAGGAAATTAGCAAAAAAGCCTATGAGGATTATGGGAAGCTAGATTCCTTGGGACGATGCACCGCAGCTATGGCCTGCCTTGGTCAAGAGACCATGCCCACAGAAGAAAGAGGGGCTATTGGATCGGTAAAACCTACCGGATGGCATACGGTAAAATACCAAGGTGTTGACGGCAATTATTTATATAATCGCTGCCACTTAATTGCCTTTTGCCTAGGAGCAGAAAATGCCAATGAAAAAAATCTCATTACGGGAACTCGTTATATGAATGTTGAGGGAATGCTTCCTTTTGAAGAAGAGACCGCAGCCTACATTGACAAAACAAACAATCATGTAATGTATAGGGTAACGCCTATCTTTGAAGGGGACAACCTTTTGGCAAGTGGAGTCTTGATGGAAGCCTATTCGGTAGAAGATGAGGGCAAAGGCATTGAATTTTGTGTCTATTGTTATAATGTTCAGCCGGATGTTACCATCGATTATGCCACAGGAGATTCGAAAGGACGTGAGTTTACAGGATCTCAAATCTCAAGCAAAGACAATAAGACCACATCTGATTCGACACAAGATAGTAGCCATGTAGACTATATATTAAATACGAACTCAAAAAAGTTTCATAAACCAGCCTGCTCTAGTGTAAAAAGTATGGCAAAAAAGAATACAAAGAAGTATAATGGTACTAGAAATAAGTTGATTGATCAGGGATATGAACCGTGTGGAAATTGCCATCCGTAGGAGATTGTGAGGTGAGGTAGATGCCAACAGTATTCCAGGGAATTAATTTTTTTATCAGCGCTGAAATATGGGCCGGTGTACTTTGTTTTGCGGCTTTTATCTATCGATTGGTGGGGCGTTTACCCAAACAAGGAAAAAAATGCATGAGCCTCTTACTCCTTGTAGCAGGGGCTATGATGATTTCCGATGCTTTTAGCTGGGGCTTCAATTCTCAAAGCGGAGACTATGTAAGGTTCATATTGAATCTGACCAATTTTGTCTGCTTCTTTGGGCCTTATTTGATTTGCTATATCTTTGGCTGGTATATGAAGAATTTTTTGTCCTATACAAAACCTATTATGGTTTTAAAAGGACTGATGTATCTAGATGCCCTTTTGGGTATGGCCTTGGTGGTGGTGGATCGTTTTAATCATATGTATTATTACTTTGATGCAAATAATACCTACCAACGAGGACCTCTGTATATCTTATCCCAGGCAATTGGAGTTATTGTATTCGCTATTGTTCTGATTATTATTTTGGTAGATCGTAAAAATCTAGGCCTCAAGATGTTTTGGTGTCTCTTTGCTTACGTAGGACTCCCAGCAAGCATGACCATCTATTCTGTTTTCAGGCAAAGATCTTATTCCTTGTTAAATCTAGGAATTGCTCTTGCGGTTTTGATTATGTTTTTGTCCATGATGCAGATGCAAAGAAAGATGCTAGATGAACAAAAAGAGCAATTGATGCAAAAGGAAAAGGAGATTAGTGAGATGCAAATCAGCATTGTAATGTCTCAGATCCAGCCTCACTTTATCTTCAATTGTCTCAATGCTATTTACTACTTATGTGATAAGGATTCTTTAAAGGCGCAAAAAGCCATTGATGATTTTTCTACCTACCTTCGAGGAAATATGGATTCTTTGAAGATTGCAGAGCCCATCTTCTTCCAACAAGAGCTAGATCATGTAAGGACTTATTTGGAACTAGAACAGATGCGCTTTGAAGAGGAACTAGATGTTGTTTATGATCTTGAAGTGGTTGATTTTCGCCTACCTCCATTGGCCCTGCAGCCTTTGGTTGAAAATGCCGTAAAACATGGGGTAGGAAAGAAGATTGGCGGCGGAACGGTTGTAATCAAAACGAGAGAAGATACGGATTCCTATATTGTTATAGTAGAAGATGATGGAATCGGTTTTGATATGAATCAGAAGAAAGAAGATGGACGCAGCCATATAGGCATTGACAACGTAAGACATCGTTTGAAGGAAATGTGTAATGCCAGATTAGATATTACATCTGAGGCGGGAAAAGGAACGAAAGCAACCATTCGTATTCCGAAAGAGAATGAAAATTAATAAAAATAGGAAAATGTACCTATTTAGTAACTGTGACG
>CAVJBW010000074.1:0-7298 GCA_963647625.1 Lachnospiraceae bacterium | reverse complement strand
GTCTTAGACCTCCTTAGCATAAATACAAAGAATGGTCCTCCCACAATACACATAATGACAGAAGCACTGATCTCATATGGATAAGCGACGCTTCGTCCTATGGTATCTGCTGCGAGAAAGACAAAAGCTCCAAGCATCATAGAAAATGGAATCAGCTTGCCATGCTCGGATCCTACCAGCAATCTGCCAAGATGAGGCACTACAAGACCTAAAAAGCTAATCGAGCCCACTACAGCAGTGGAAATACTTGCCAGCAATACAGCAATAAATGAAATCACCAGCCTTTGCCGATTCACATTGACTCCAAGCCCCCTAGCTGTCTTATCTTCTAGGGAGAGCAAGTTGCACTGATTTGCCACGATTACAGACAAAATCAATCCTACAAGTACATAAGGTGTCAAAGTCTGTACATCCTCCCAGGTCATCTGAGTAATATTTCCTTCTACAATAGATGCCACGGAAGAGGCTGAACCACTTACCGAATCGATGGCATTCACGAGTCCCGTAAATACTGCATTGATGGCAATTCCTACCAAGATGATTCTTAATGGACTTAAGCCACCTTTCCACGACAAGGAATAGACCAGGGCAAATGCCACAAGACCTCCTAAGCAGGCAAATAAGGGAGAAAATGCATACAGTCCAGGTGCCAGGCAGATAATCAAAATAGAAAAACAACTAGCTCCACCGGAAATTCCTATGATTCCTGGGTCTGCTAAAGGATTTTTCAAAACTGCCTGAAACAAGACTCCTGCTACAGCAAATGCTGCTCCCGCCAGTAAAGATACTGCAATTCGTGGAAATCGCAAGTCAAAGATCGTAGAAACATTGCTATCATATTCTATAAATAATCCCCGAAACATATCCACAAAGCCTATTTTTAGACTTCCTGTATTGGCTGCCAAAAAGACGAGTGCAATCAGAGCCAATGCCAAAATACAAAAGGAAAGACAGCTTCTTATGGCTTTTCTTTGTTTTATTTTTTTATCATCCAATTGTTCTTTTTCGTTTTTCTTTTTCATGAAATATTGTTTGCCTTTCTCTAGATTAATTTTGATCATAGAGGTATTGTTGCAATTCTTTTAAAGCATTTTGGTATTCAAAGTTAGCACTCATACCAAAATAGTCATAGCTCAAATCATAGACCTTGCCTTCTTGTACAGCTTTAAAATGCTGCCAGATATCATTTTCTTTAAAATCTTTTTCAAACATAGCGGTAACCTGGTCTGGCAAGGCATGAGCTGCTCGAAGGATTACATCTGGCTCCTTCGTTTTCATATCTTCTGTATTCACATTAATAAAGGCTTCTTCGCTAGAAGTATATACATTTTCTCCCCCTGCCATAGCAACTAAACTTCCTACATAAGAATGCTCTGTTGCGATCACATAAGACCCAGGAAGTCCCATCAAAATCAATACTTTTGGAGATTCTTTTCCCTCTTGCTGACTTTGGTAATTAAGCAAAAATTCCTTATATTCACTAAGAAGCTTTTGCGCTTCTTTTTCCCGGTCAAAAAGATATCCTAGCTGATCAATGGATTCATACATTCCTTCTACGCTATTTAGGTTCAAAAAAGCCCACTGACTGTCTAGTTGTTCATATTTCGGTTGCAAATCGCTAATCAAAGATACCGGGCTCAAGATCCAATCTGGATCTAAGGAGCCAATGATTTCTAAGTCCGGGCTCATAGCCGTCCCTACCTTTGTTACGTCTTGATATCTTTTTGGAAGCTCATGCAGTGAGGAGGTCGATACCCCACACAAATCAAGATCAAGCTTATGGCAGATTTCTACCACTGCTGGAGAAGTAGCCACGATATTCACTTGTCCACCTTTTTCTTTTACTAACTGTCTCGCCTTTTCAAGGGCTGTTGAAGAGGAGGTATCTGTAGACTCACCTTGGACTTGATTGTCGCTACTAGCGATTTCCTTACTGCTTCCACATCCCACGCAGCAAAGAGCAAGAAGAAGGCTGATCACAAGCATCAAACATCTTTTTTTCTTACTCATCTTCCTGGTCCTCATCTTCCCAGTTTGGATCATCAAAAGGATCTGCAAACCATGTTTTTCTATGTTTCAAGAAGATAAATACCACACCTGCTGTGGCAGCAAGCAAAATGAAGCCTACAATGATTCCAGAGAGAACATTGAGGAGCAATTGTTGACCAAAACTTCTAGTGCCTTGATCTTGACTTGATTCCCCCGACTCAGTTTCAGTAGACTTTGTTTGACTTTCTGTCGATAAGGTAAGCCCTTCTGCACTAGAAGAAACACCTTCTGATTCTTCAGCTTGATTAGCACTTGTCTCTTCTTGGGTATCCTCTTTTGTATTATTTAAATCCCCAGACTCTTCTTTCGATGATTGCTTTTCTTGGCTTTCTTCTTCGGTCTTAGAATCTGTTGTAGATTCTTCCGTAACTACTGCAGCTGGGATAGAGGTAGAATTTCCTTCTTTCCCATTGTCTGCATAATAATAAAAGACCACATCTCTTCCCATCTGGGTTACATACATGCTGCATCTTACAATGGCATTTTTTGATGGCAGCTTCACACATACATAATTGGTCGTTCCATTGGAATCGCTCCCCGTTCCAGTGACTGCAAGCTTTGGATTGGACCATGAAGAGTCTCCCCATTTTTGCACTTGAAAGCTTTGATTTTTGCAATAATCCACCAAGCTTAGTTCAATGGTCAAATAATAAGAACCACTGGATGTCTCTTCTAATATTCCTGTGGCATGAACGGCACCTTCTACCATGCCTTGCCCCGTTGTTTTCGCTGCCTCTCCACCTGAATCTTCAATTGTTCCTGTCACCGGATGCTCATAGCACCTGACAATATCTACGGTAGATACCTTTCCAGAGGCTGCATAAACCTTCTGGCTATTCATCATACCTATTACTAAAAAGAAGGATAGCAGGCCTATCCCCACTTTTTTTATTTGCTTTATTGCCTTCATATTCATAAGCTCCTATATTTTCTGTTTCTTAAGATTCCAATCACTCCCCATAAAATACAGGCCAAGATGATAATTCCACCTGGCAAAGCATACTTGCGAAGAGGTGGCTCTTTGTCCTCATCTGCTGTGGATTGTTGGGTATTTTCCTGACTTTCCTCATCCGATACGCTTAGCTCTTCTGCTTGAAAATCTTCCCCTGCAAGCTCTTCTTCCTCCCCTTCTAGTGAAGATGTTTCTTCCTCTTCAGACTCTAGTAAGGACAGGCTAGAGGATGCCGATAGACTCGTTCCCTTTACTAGCGAAGCATCTTTCGTATCCTCATTGGTTTCTTCTTTGCTTTCTTTTGTCTCTTTAGGAGTCTCTACCTTGGACTTTTTCTTGGACAAGGTAGAATAGTCTAGCTTGAGGTAAACAGCTTGCGTGCCAGAACCTTTCGAAATAGACTCCATTACTGGAACAAATACTTGCAAAGGTACATAGCCTTTGTTGGTAATTGCTTTTTTTATTAATGGAAAGGTAACAATCTTCGGATAGTTACTTCCATAGGAATCTGAAAGCTTCTTTCCTTTTTCATCTTCTTGATAGGACTTGATCTTAGCAGGTTTCACCTGGCCTGATAGGACAGAGCCCTTTTGGCTATAGCTATTGGTATAATAGCTTAGCTTTCCTAGATAACCCTTGCTGGTTCCTACGCTCATCCCTTGGAAGGTTAAATAAATCCTATACTTACCATTCTTCACCTTCAAAGTCACAACGTCTTCAATAGCCTTCGATGCCATAGAACTTGTCTTCTTATCTGTCTTTAACATGGTTGCAGATACATAATAAGTTCCATCCGATAGGGTCTTAATATTTAGTTTTGATTTTCCTTTGCTCGATACTTTTTTCTTTTCTTTCTTCTTTTCCGTGGTTTTATTGTCAGAAGAGCTCTCTTGTTTTTTATCCGATGTTTGAGCTTTGTATTCTTCTGCTTTTTCTACCACAGATTGGTTCACTTCCTTCATGGTAGAATAGTCTAATTGTAAACGAGCATATTGACTGCCACTGCCTTGACTAATTCCTTCCATGACAGGAACATAGATTTGCACCCAATAAAGACTTTTGTCCATATTAATTGGAATCGACAAAACTCTTGGATACAGCTTTCCCTTCACCTTAGCATCGCTACCACTAGAAGGATCATTATAACTATCATAGACTTGATCATAATCCATCAAACTACTAGCTCGGATAGGCTCTGTAGCAGGATGCGTTGTCTCATCTCCATCTTCGAAGTAGTTAAGATATGCTAGATATCCTGTCATTCCAAGTGTTTCTACTGGCTTTACACTGATTCGAAGAAATCTCTCCCCCTCCCTTGTCTCTTCGATATATAAATGTTCTATGGTGGCATTTCCCATAGAGACTGAATCTGTATTCTCTTGATATAAGGTTCCTTCTACCTCATAGTATTTCGAATCATCTCTTAGCTCGGCCTGGCAATGGAGGATACTAATATGCCCCGCAAACAAGCCTGTAATTAATAAGCAAACAATAAGGATCACAGCCGGCACAGATTTTATCTTTTTTGCTAATAAGTGCTTCATATCATTCACTCTCCATTCATACTTTTTTTATTACAAATCATAAGGTTGACTTCCTAGTCTTTCCCTTAAGGTATGGCATCTACATCTTATCTAAGTTAGGTTAGCATAATCTAAACTAAATATACAGAACTATTTTGTTGCACAGATGCAACATTCTCCTTGACATTTCTAGTACTTCTACCATTCATTTACCCTGAAATTTGCCAATAGTTGGACTTCTTCTCTCTTTCCTTCAGTTGCAGGTCTGCAACTAAATTTTTTTCTTTCCTCATTCACACAAAAAAGAGTTTTCTTTCGAAAACTCTTAAACATAATCTTTTATAGAAGAACCGTCATAATCGCCTTGGACTCAGGCATATGGACATTACCTACACTTGCTTGAAGTTTCAACATGATACTTCCATAGATGATCTGATCGGGTCCTATTCCATTAGAATAAAACTGAAATGCCTCTAGAGGTATGATAATTACATCCGAAACAAATTCCGCTTGATGGTAATCTCCATCTTGAAAATACTTCACACTCTTTGCTTTTCCTTCCATATAAGAGTGTGAGGAAGGTGAAAATGCCTTAATTGGCACGCTACGAAGCTGTATATTACCCGTTTTATTTTTTACAGCCAAAACACAAGGATGTTCAAAAGCATTATTGCCCATAGAAACCGTTTTTCCTACCTCACTATGCTCCCGATTAATTAAAAATTGCATCTGATAGATTCCATTTGAAATAATACGAGCCAGCTCTGCTCCCGAGAACTTTTCCTTCATTCGAAAATGATTCTTAATGCGATATTTCTCATCCATGGCTCTAATCACTTTCATGGTTTCATCGGAATTGTATAAGGCCCAATAGTAAGCATCATTTCTAGCATGTTCTATATCCACTCCCTCATAGATGAGATGTGAGATTGTAAGGTCTAAACGTTCTTGATAATACTTGGCCCATTTCATGCCATCACCAGTCAGACAGGGATGTCTGACATCCTCGCGATTGATAAGGCCTTGCTTTTCTAGATGGCCTAGCAGCCTTGAAATCTGATATTTTTCTTTATTTAATGCCTTAGATAGAGCTGTCACATTACAGTCATCTTCTTCAACATTCAAAAACCAAATCAATATTCGAAGCTGTAATACATCGATTTGGATCTCCATCTTCGCTCACTCCTACTCTTTATTGCAAAATATTTCGCAAGGGTAAGACTAGCATAATGGTTGTTAGTCTGTCAACACCAAATGTATTTACTTCTCATCTTTGTTACCAGTATCAACATTATGGATCAATGATTTTATTAAGTTGGCTGCTCGAATCGCATAAATGGCCTCCATGGCTTTGTCATATTGCTCTTTTTGCCTTTTTTCTTTCTCTACCTTATCATGAAGTGCTTTGGTTCGCCTTTCTAGCTCCTCTCTTCGCTTTTCTTTCTGCTTCTGATAGCGCTTTTCAAAAGTTTTATAAGAAGAATCCTTGTAGTAGCCCGTCTCAGTGCCCAGAATCTTTCCTAGAGGCCTACTCCTTTGCTCTTGACTCACAGGATGCTTGCAAAGGTAATCATAAGCCTCCACAATCGCCTTATAATGATCTTCATCTCCACTTCCTGTCACGTCCGGGTGATAGCGTTTTGCTAGATTCTTGTATGCTTTTTTTATCTCTTCAAGGCTTGCCCACTCACTAACGCCAAGTATGCGACAAGCCATATAGCGTCTTTGATCCATAAAAATATTATACACTAGTTCTAGCCGAACATGATATAATTTTGCTGAAGTAATTGGCCTGGTCCGATTCATTTTAAAGGAGCAATCTCTTATGACACAAAATCAAATTCTATATTTTTTAACTACTGCACGCTGTCTCAACTTTACAGAAGCAGCCAAACAGCTCTACATTTCTCAGCCTGCCCTAAGCCAGCAGATTTCAACTATTGAAAAAGAATTAAATATGCAATTATTTATTCGTGATAAAAAGAAGGTCTATCTAACACCGGCTGCTTGTATATTGTTAGAGGAACTGCCTAAATACAATCGCTATTATGAACAGATTCTAGAAGATGCCAAGCAGGCAAACGCAGGTAACAATGGTGCCCTAAGCATAGCCGTGATGGAGGACCAGTGCCTAGCACAATGTGTGATTGAGCAATACCACAAGTTTCGACGGAATCATCCTGGAATCGCCATTCGTCCTACGACAGCCTCTTTTGGTCAATTAAAGAAAATGCTCTTTGAAGACAAGGTAGATCTGATTTATACTGTAGATTTTGAAATCGAGGACATTCCTACCCTTGTGCATCGAAAGGTAGCCTTCGACCATGCCTTCGCTGCCATTTCCAAGAATCACCCTCTTGCATCAATACCCATCACTTCTTTATCTCAATTAAAAAGTGAAACCTTTATCTTACTTAGTGACGAAGAAAGTGCTATGGCCAACAAATTTATCCTAAACGATTGCAAAAAGGCTGGATTCTATCCCCGTATCCATTATGTAAATAGTATTTCCGAGGCCATCATTCACACAGAGCTTGGTCTTGGGGTATCTATTGTCAATCATGAAAATTATACTTGTTACAATCCAAATATTAAGATATTAGAGCTTTTGTCTTTTCAAGATCGAGCTTTCGCATTTGCTTGGAAAAAAACCAATACCAATCCAGCAATTCCTTTATTCATAAACAGTTTTACAGAGTTTCAATAAGCATATGCTTATAAATCAATATAAGAATACTTTTTTTACTTGGCCTTCTAGTTTCGCTAAAATATTT
>CAVJBW010000073.1:0-7346 GCA_963647625.1 Lachnospiraceae bacterium | reverse complement strand
GCTTTAGACAAGAGGTTTTTAGCGCGATGAGGCATTTTTTATGACAACAAGATTG
Organism: Lachnospiraceae bacterium; assembly: GCA_963647625.1. Lineage (GTDB taxonomy): Bacteria > Bacillota > Clostridia > Lachnospirales > Lachnospiraceae > Eubacterium_C. The sequence continues at coordinate 7,291 of CAVJBW010000073.1, read as the reverse complement.
ATTAAGCCTGTTGTGGCGGTGAGTTTTGATGATATGGAAGCTTATATGCAAGTTCCACCACCGGCCATGGGAGAAGCGGACTATACAATTGAAGAGTTGCGATCATACCTACACGCTAATGGAATTATAAATGGCATTGATGAAGAAAAACTTCAAGAGATTGTAAGGGGCACGAGCTACAATGTTCGATTGACAGTAGCAAAGGGCAAGCCAATCCAAGAAGGAAAAGATGCTTATTTTGAATTTAAATTCAAGCAGGAGGTGGACCATTCTCCCAAGGAATTAGAGGATGGAAGTGTGGATTATTGGAATGTGAGCTTGATTGAGACTGTGGTAAAAGGACAAGAAATTGCGCATTACCATCCACCGGTTCAAGGAGAAGAAGGAATTACAGTAAAGGGGCATCATATTGCGCCAAAGATTCGAAAAGAGCTTGCACCTTTAAGAGGAAAAGGATTTATCTTATCAGAAGACAACACCAGCTATATTGCAGAAGTGGATGGCAAGGTAGAAATGCACAGAGATCGCATGACCGTTCTTCCAGTACATGAGGTGATTGGAGATGTGGATATGATTTCTGGCAATGTGAATTTTGCTGGAGACGTGATCATTCATGGCAATGTCTGTATGGGAGCCACCATTAGGGCCACAGAATCCGTTACGATTGATGGTATCATGGAAGGGGCCTATATTGAAGCTGGAAAAGATGTGATCATCAAAAATGGAATCAAAGGAGCCTATGAAGGCAAGGTTGTAACAAGGGGAAATGTGCTTGCTAAATATATGGAATATGTTACTATTGAGGCAGAGGGCGATGTTTCCTCGGATTCTATGATTGATTGTCAAATAAAGGCCAAGGGTAAGGTCAAGCTTACCGGCAGACATGGCCTGATCTTAGGAGGCCACATAACCGCAATCTCTGGAATTGAAGCTGTCAATATTGGCAATGAAACAGAAGTAGAAACCTTTATTGGAGTCGGTGTCCAGTCAGAGACGGTCTATCAGATGGCTTCTCTTCAAAGCAAGATTGCCCAAGAAGAGCAGGAAATTGCCAAAATCAACCAGGCCATTAAGATCTTTGAAGAATATGAAGAAGCACAAGGGAAGAATGCCAATGAAGATCCAAGAAGGATGCAGCTTCTTCGAGCAAGGATTCAAGATACTGCTTTGGCATCTGCAGACAGGTCCAAGCTTCAAGAACTCAATGATGAAGTGGTAAAAGGCTCTAGAGCTATTATTAACATATCAGCAGGCATCTATCCTGGGGTAGTGGTGCGCATTGATGATATCAAAACAGTGATTCGACAAAAGGAGGTCTACTGTAAGATCGTAAGGCGAGAAGATCATCTCGTCCTAGAGAGATTAAGTGGGTCCCGACAAAATTTATAATTAGTACAAAGAAACATAATGGAAGAATGATAAGTTCTTCCATTTTGTTGCTATATAAAGGAGTAAGTCATGATAAAATTTGAAGAAGAATTAAAAAAATTTCAACCAAGTATTGAAGTAGAAGAAGCAGAAGATGCAATCTACAACAAGGATCTAAGCGATATGACAGATCTGTTGCAGGAAATGACAAAAGAAGCAACTAGAAATAGCAATCAGTTGAGGTAAGAGATGAAGTGTTATATTTGTGGAACAAGCCTTGGCAAGGATATTGTATGTCCAGGTTGTGGCTTGCAGGTAAAAGTATATAAAAAGCTGATTTACACGGCTGAATTTTATTATAATCAAGCTTTGGAAAAGGCATCTGTTCGTGACCTTTCAGGAGCCATCGAGGATCTTCAGCGTAGTTTGAAATTTAATAAAAATCAGATGGATGCGAGAAATCTTCTAGGCCTTGTCTATTATGAAATGGGTGAAGTGGTAAGTGCCATTGGAGAGTGGGTGATTTCTAAAAATCTCAATCCTACAGGCAATCGAGCAAGCCACTATCTAGAACTGGTTCAAAAGAATCAAAACCATCTAGATGCGGCAAATAAAACCATTAAAAAATACAACCAGGCCCTGATGTATACCCACCAGGGAGACTATGACATGGCAATTCTTCAGCTAAAAAAAGTAATTTCCATGAATCCAAGATATATAAGGGCATTGCAGCTTTTATCCTTGATTTATATTCATGAAAAGGAATATGCAAAGGCCAAAGATACCCTGAAAAGTGCCTTAAAAATTGATGCCCATAATGTAACAAGCCTAGCTTATATGCAAGAGGTTGTGCATTATTTAAAGGCAGATAAAAAACCAGATCAACATATGGGCAGGGCAAGTCAGGACATTATCCAATATAAAAATGGCAATGAGTCCATTATTCGTCCTCGTATGAGTTTTAGAGAAACCAGTGCTGGGATGACCATTATTAATATTATTGTAGGAGTGGTCATTGGAGTTTTGGTGACAGCCTTTTTGGTGGTGCCAAGTGTGAAGCAGTCTGCAAAATCAGAAAGCAATTCAGCAGTAAGCCAGGCCAACGATACCATCTCTACTAAGGACGATAAAATCACCTCCTTAGAAAAGCAGATTGAGACCCTAGAAGAAAAAAATCAATCCCTTCAAAGTGATGTGGATGATAATGATGACAAGCTTACTTCCTATGACTATCTTTTGAAGGCTTATGAAGCATACCGAGATAAGAAAAGCGAGGAAGCCATTAAAAACCTTGACAAGGTCAATGAAAACCACTTAAGCGAGGATGCCAAAGAGCTGTATAAGACCATGTCAGATGATGTCAATGAAGAGAAGCTCTCTTCCCTTTATTCCGCTGGATATTCTGCCTACAATTCCTATAATTACGATACGGCGGTAGAGAATTTACAGGAAATCGTAGATACGGATGAAACTTACAAGGATGGATACGCAGTCTATTATCTTGCCCAGTCTTATCGCCACCTTGAAGAAAAGGAAAAGGCGATTACATACTATAAGCGAGTATTAGAACTATGCCCAAATACATCAAGATCCTCCACGGCGCAGCGCTATATTGATGAACTAAGTGCAGCAGAAGATTCGAATAGTGAAGATACCGAGGCAGAGGATAACTAGTTAGGTTGCAAATCTAAGCCCAAGATGGTAAAATGAACATCGTATTGGCTAGGTATGACAAGCGAGGTAATATGATATGGGAGAAGTAAAAGCAATATGCGTCAGTGAAAAGAAAGGCGTTGTAAAAACAGAAGTAACTCAGGCAGTGGTGAAGGAAGACTGGGGAATTACCACAGATGCTCATGCAGGACATTGGCATCGTCAGGTAAGTATTTTACCTTTTGAACAGATTGAAGCCTTCAAGAAGAACGATGTAGAAATCGTTAACGGAATCTTTGGAGAGAATTTGATCATCTCAGGAATTGAAGATCTGATTAACCAGTCCCTCATTGTAGGAAGACAAGTCCAAATCGGAGATGTCCTATTGGAAGTGACCCAGATTGGTAAGGATTGCCATGACCATTGTGAGATTTACAAAAGAGTAGGACAGTGCATCATGCCTAAGGTAGGAATTTTCACCAAGGTATTAAAGGGTGGAACCATCAAGGTAGGCGATGAAGCAACCCTGCTTCCATTTGAAAATAATGCACCATTTACAGCTGCTGTAATCACCATGAGTGATAAGGGCTCTAAAGGCGAGAGAGAAGATCTATCGGGTCCAGCCATTGTGGAGATCTTAGAGGGTGCAGGCTATGATATTGTTGAAACTATGATTCTTCCAGATGACAAGATGGCTTTGCAAAAGACTTTGATGCGTCTTAGTGATCAAAGACAGGTCAATTTGATTGTCACCACAGGAGGAACCGGATTTGCCAAAAGAGATGTAACACCAGAGGCAACCCTGGCAGTAGCAACGAGAAATGCTCCGGGGATTGCAGAGGCGATTCGTGCAGGATCTATGAAGATTACACCAAGAGCTATGCTCTCAAGAGAGGTATCGGTGATTCGTAACAACTCCTTGATTGTGAATCTTCCAGGAAGCCCTAAGGCAGTTCGGGAAAGTTTAGATATGGTTTTAGATCAATTTGACCACGGACTTAATATTTTATTAGGTCGAGATGGAGAATGTGCTAGAAAGTAGCAAGCAGCAAGGTTTCAAAGGTGAAGCAGTCTCTTGATGGGGCTGCTTTTGTTGCATAAATCTGTAAAGAAGAAAGTGAGTGATGGTCATGAGTGAAGAAAATACTTTGTCCAAGGATGAAATTGTCCGTTTGTTCAATGAACTTACCTACCGAAGATATTTGGTAAATAAGGATCAATTCCATCGTGTATTAAAGGGAGTCAGGCTCCAGGAATATATTGCCTTATATCATATTTCCAAGAGAGCTTCTGGGAAAAATATCTGCGATGGCAAGATGTATCTAGAGGAGCTGTCTGAGCTATTATCCATTCCTATGACATCTACATCCAAGATGGCAAGAAAGCTTCAAGACGAAGGACTTGTCTACTGGACTCATGATGGAGATGGCTCCGATGGGACCTATGTGGTAATTGCCAAGGGAGGATGGGAGCATCTAGAACAGCAAGGCGAAATTGCCAAGAATTACTATGGACAGGTACTCGTCCATTTTGGAAAGGACAATATGATCGAGCTGATTGATCTCCTTAGACAGTTAGATGAGATCATGACAGAAGAACGCAAAAAATTCGACTAGAAAAGAAGGAATACAATGGAAAATAACATTTTAGAATATGCAAAAGAAAAAGAGCTGGTCTGTCGGGAAAATGACAGAATCGCCCCTCGACTTTTTGATGAATATCAGGTCTATCGTGGTCTTCGTGATGAAAAGGGAGTAGGCGTTCTTACAGGACTTACCAACATTTCCAAGGTTATTTCTACGAAGTTTGTGGATGGCGAGAAGAAATTCGTAGATGGTGAGCTATGGTATCGTGGATATCGGGTAGAAGACTTGATTCAGGACTTAGGGCCTTTGGAATTTGGCTTTGCCAAGATTGCCTATCTGTTGATTATGGGCCAGCTGCCACAGGAGGACCAGGATCAGGAATTCAAAGAATTGCTAGGTCAATATAGAACACTGCCTACCAACTTTAACCGAGACGTTATTATGAAAGCGCCAACCGAGGATATTATGAGTTCCATGACAAAAAGTATCCTGACGCTAGCTTCCTATGACAAAAATGCCAAGGACACCTCGGTCTCTAATGTCTTAAGCCAGTGTATCAAGCTGATTGCACAGTTTCCGTTATTGGCGGTCTATGGATATAATGCCTACAACCACTATGAAAAAGGAAATAGTATGATCATTCATCATCCAGATCCTAAGCTTAGCACGGCTGAGAATATCTTGATGCTCCTTAGACCAGACCAGAAATATACACCAATTGAGGCCAAGGTATTAGATACTGCTTTGATTCTTCATATGGAGCATGGTGGAGGTAACAATTCTACCTTTACAACCCGTGTGGTAACTTCTGCAGGTTCCGATACCTATTCTACTATGGCGGCAGCCATGTCTTCCCTAAAAGGACCTAAGCATGGTGGTGCCAATATCAAGGTAGCAATGATGATGGCGGATATTAAGAGTCATGTAAAAGACTTTTCAGATAAAGAAGAAGTAGCTGCTTACCTTGAAAAGATTGTGAACAAGGAAGCCTTTGATAAGAAGGGTCTGATCTATGGAATGGGACATGCTATCTATGCCATGTCGGATCCAAGAGAACGAGTATTTAAGACCTATGTAGAACAGCTTGTAGAAGAAAAAGGACGCCAAAAGGACTTTGAGCTTTATGAAAATATTGAACTTCTAGCTCCGGACATTATTGCAGGAAAGCGAAATACTTATAAAAAAATCAGCCCAAATGTAGACTTCTATTCTGGATTTGTATATGAAATGCTAGGGATTCCGATGGAACTGTATACGGCTATGTTTGCCATTGCAAGAATTGTAGGATGGAGTGCCCATCGTATTGAAGAGCTGATCTGTACAGACAAGATTATCAGACCGGCCTATATGAGCGTTATGGAAGAAAAAACAGGAATTTAAAAATGAAAATCAAAAATGGACCTGCCTATGAGGCAGATCCATTTTTCTTTCTTAAGATTACATGTTCGAGCAAAATAGCAATAATCAATCCCACGATTAAGCCATTGGATACAATATATCGAAGCATCTGAGGTAAGGTGCTAAAGGCACTAGAATCTAGGAACATAATGCCGGCTCCTACCATAAAGGAAATTCCTACGATAAAGCCTTCACGATTGGTGAATTCAATCTTTCGAAATTCCTGAAGACCTTGCACCAGCATCATGGCAAAGACAATCATCATGGCAGAGTAGCCAACAGCGGGTGGTATGGCAGCAAAGAAGGAGCATACCGGAGCAATGACTCCTAGGAGCATCATGAAGAGGCCGCCGATGATGAAAGGTCCCCTAGCTGCTACTCTTGTCAGCTTTGTGGTACTTGGAGCAGAAGCAAATGGAACAAATCCAGTTACAGGAAAGATTCCACACAAGGCTGCAGTAATGCCGAACCAGATGGTGCTTCTACGAACAATCTGAGGAGTGTTGGGCCTGTGGAGCAATTCTTCCATGCCATTAATGCTAGCTGCAAAATTAGAGAATAAAACAAATTCTCCAATCAAGCAGGTGATAATCACGGAAGGATCCACCGTAGGCTTACCCCAGGCAAAAGCCTGTGGAATTGCAATAAAGGTATCTCTTGAAGAAATAAAGTCAGGAGAGATCCCCAAAGCGAAGGCTAATACCCAGCCGCAGATGACACCTACCAAGGTGGCAATGGACTGAAAGAAGCCCTTGGCCTTAAGGTTAATGACAACAATAATGACGGTAGTGACAACAAAAGTAATCAGATACTTTGGCTGAATGGAGTCATATCCGGAAGAGATGCCGGTAGCACCCTTGATGACGGTAGCACTCATCTGCAATACCATCAAGATCAAAAAGGTTCCATTGACGATGGGATTGAAGATTCTTAGCATCTTTTGCATCAAGCCGGAAATTCCCACCAAGATGACCATGATACCAGCGCAAATCATGCCAAGTTCCATATCGGTTCGTAAGACGGCAAGGTCCTTACCAAAAGAGGTGGCAGCGCCAGCTAGGATAATTAAGAGTCCCATCCATAGTCCGGCAGGCCCATCGATGATTGGAAATCGGTGGCCGAAGAGGGCTTGCAGGATGGAGATTCCTCCACTTAGTAGGAAGGTACGCTGGAGCATTTCTGCAATCTGAGCTTGATCTAGGCCTAGGTAAGCCCCGATAATAACCGGCATAATGGCACTTCCAGCTAAAAAATAAACCAGATATTGAAGACCATAGATGGTAGAC